>JANPIY010000085.1:0-2722 GCA_031425255.1 Planctomycetota bacterium | reverse complement strand
CCCGACCGGCGGCACCCACACCTGGTATCCCCACCAGATGTCCCGCGTGATCAACGCCATGGGCTACGCTGCGCTCTGCGAATACCTGCCGCCCAACTCGCTCTACAGCTGGTATTCGCTCGACGGTACACGCGGAGATCGCACCGAGGGCGCCTGGTTCAACAAGTTCGGCGTGCATCACGATTTCGAGTTCTGCAATGACAACGGCAATCAGCGCAGCGCGCGCGGCATCTGGCGCAACACCTACCCCTATGCGTACGGATATCTCAATCCGCGCGCTCCCAATGATCTGGGCCAGTATCCCGCTCCGGATCCCCCTAAGCCCGCAGCGACCGGCAACGATCTGCGCCAGCGTTTCTACTATCGCTACAAGGCTGACACCGACACCACCGACCCCAATGGCGACAATGCCAAGCAACTGAACTGGTTCATCACCCGCACCGGCTACCAGGAGCCCCTCATGGGCGAGCGTCCGCAGAGCTGGCCGGAGGTGAAGGTCTCGGTGGCGCGCTTCATCAAGAGCGCCCATCACGTCGCCGTCGCCAAGATCGCCCGCTTCTCGCCGCTGAGCGGCGAAGTGATCGAGCTGTCGTGGACCGGGCTGGGCACCACCTTGCGCGGCGCCCGCCAGCAACGCCTGCCCACCACCGGCTGGGCACGTTGGGACAACGATCCCGGCATCACCAACGACCCGACCCTGGACACCCCCTGATGCGTTCGTCCGCCTCGCCGCGCAGCGGCACCATCCTCATCATCGTCGCCGGCATCTCCGCGCTGCTGGCCGCCATGGCCCTGACCTTCCTGGCGCAGATGCGCACCGACGTCGAGGAATCGCAGTTCGTGGTGCAGCACGCCCAGGCCAAGATCATGCTGGCGGCCGGCTGCAACTACATCCAGGAGACCGCGCGCATCGGCTGGGACCGCTCCAAGGACCTCCCCGCGCCGAGCTCCATCCCGATGGTGGACGGCTTCAAGATCCACGAGGAGGCCTACGGCTGGGTCGACGTCCGCGACGGCAGGACCGGACCCTTTAACCGCGCCGGGGAAAGCCTGATGAGCAGCGACACGCTGGCCTGGCCGCACATCGGCACCCATGTGCGCTGCCCGATGGCTTTGCGCCACGTGCCACCCTATGCCACCAGCCTGGCAACCGGTTCCAATCCCATCCAGACCAAGGACTCAGGCCGCCCGGACTACGCCTATCCACTGATGCGCTATCCCGACCCGCAGCCGCTCGAGAACCTCAACAACTACGATCACGCCACGCCCGGCTCGGTGACCGCTGCGCAATATGCGCGCTTCGCCAAGGGCGATCCGAACCTCAGGCCGGAGACCACGGGCAGGTCGTGGTTCCGGGTCTTCCGCGACGGGCCGGCGACCTTCATCATCACCTGCGGTTCAGGCGGCACGCAAGGCTTCAAGGAATGGGATGAGCTCACCGCCGACGAGCGCGCGCAGTTCCAGACGCGGGAGTTCTTCTACCAGCTCAAGGCGGTGGAACTGCGCCTGCACTACCGCGTGGAATGGTCGGCCGCAGGCGTCGAGACCAGCTACCACAACCTCCAGCACGAGATCGCCCGCACCCACGACCACTACGAGAGCTGGCCGCCGAACGCCAGTCACGCGTGGTCGTCCTCGCGCCGCACCCAGACCTGGCTGAAGAGCCCGGTCGGAACCATGCGCTGGATCCAGCGCCTGGCGATGGAGCCGAAGTTCTGGTGACGCTGCGGGTGGCGCTGCGGCGCCCTCCCCCTGGCATCCCCCCAAGGCAGCGGCACGGTTCGCCGCCTATGCAGGACCCCCTGGTCGCCCGATTGGAGCAGGCGTGCGGGCCCGCACAGGTCTTCGCCGATCTCGTCGACCGCTCGCAATGGACGAGCGATGCCAGCATCTATCACCTGGTCCCGCGCGTGGTGGTGATCCCGCGCGATCGCGGCGCGGTCGAACGCACGCTGCGCATCGCCGGCGAGGAACGGGTGCCGGTGTGCTTCCGTGCCGGCGGCACCAGCCTCTCCGGCCAGGCCGTCACCGATGGTATCCTCATCGTCGTCAGCCGGCATCTGCGCGGCATCGCGGTCGCGGCGGACGCCAGTCACGTGACCTGCGGCCCTGGCGCGGTCGGCGCCTGGGTCAACGCCGCGCTGGCGCCGCACGGCCGGCGCATCGGCCCGGATCCCGCCAGCATGCAGGCCGCGGAGATCGGCGGCATCGTCGCCAACAACGCCTCGGGCATGTGCTGTGGTGTGGCCGAGAACAGCTACCACACCGTCACCGGACTCGAGCTGATCCTGGCCGACGGCTGGCGCCTGGATACCGGCGCCGCCGACGCTGACGAGCGTCTGGAGCGTGAGCGTCCGGCGCTGGCGCAGGGCCTGCGCGACCTCGCCGACGAGGTGCTGGCGCATCCCACCCTGCCGGCGCGCATCACGCGTGCCTTCGCGACCAAGAACACCGTCGGCTACAGCCTCAACGCCTTCCTCGACGCGCCGACGCCCGCACTGATGCTGCAGCGCCTGGTGGTCGGCAGCGAGGGCACCCTCGCTTTCATCGCCGCCGCCACCTTCCGCACCCTGCCCCTGCCGAGGTTTCGCGCCACCGCCTGGCTGCTGCTGCGCGACGTCGAAGAGGCCAGCCGCGCGGTCGCGCCGCTGGCGGCGCTCGGCGCGCGCGCGATCGAGCTGCTCGACGCGGTGGCCCTGCGCCGCATCGAGCGCGACCTGCC
>JANPIY010000084.1:0-6204 GCA_031425255.1 Planctomycetota bacterium | reverse complement strand
GGCTCAACTCCATCCTGACGCAGGCAGCCAAACCGACCGCTCCGGAGGCGGCTATGGCCTAAAAATCACTTGATCGCAATACAGTCACTCTGCGGTTGGACCGTTCGCGATTTTCCCCCGCAGGAAGAACCCACAAGGAATGCTGCAGAGCCCAGATATCTCAGCCAGGTTCACAGCACCACCACCAGCCCTGCGCACGATCTTCATCCGCACCGGCAGACTGCCGGTGAGGTCGCCGCCGCCATGAATTCCGATCCCGCACCCTCCGAGCGCCGTCGCGCCAGCGTCAACCTGCGGGCCCACACCACGCCCTCGGTGCCTGGGTACCATGTGCTCGAACGAATCGGCCTGGGCCGTCAGTCGGTGGTCTTCCGCGCGGTGCAGTTGTCGATGCAGCGCGAGGTGGCCCTGCGCGTCCTCGATCCCAGCCTGCTCAAGGTCGCCGGCTTCGCTGAACGCTTCATGCAGGAGGCGCGCAGCGCCGGCGCCGTCCACCATCCCAATGTGGTGTCGTGTTATGACGTCGGGCATGGCGACGGCCCGCTGTACCAGGCCATGGAGCTGATCTGCGGCAAGAGCCTCGGCCAGGTGCAGACGCTGCACACGCGCGGCCTGCCAGCGGCGCATGCGCTCGGCATCATGGTCGAGGCCGCACGCGGGCTCGAAGGCATCCACCGCAGCGGCCTGGTGCACGGCGACCTGCGCCTGGGCAACGTCTTCATCACCGATGACGAGGTGGTTAAGCTGGCCGACTTCGCCCTGGTCCGCTCGCGCGAGGTGCTGCGTGCCGGCCAGACCGGCCAGGAATTCGGCGACCTCGCCACCCTGGCCCCCGAGCAGTTCATCAGCGGCGGGCAGATCGACATCCGGGCCGACCTCTATGGCTTGGGCGCGCTGCTTTTCGTCCTGCTCACCGGGCAGCAGCCATTCACCGGTCGCAACCGCCGCGAACTCGAACGTCACCTCGCCAGCCAGCCGGTCCCAGACGCGCGCAGCCTGGTCCCGGGTGTGACCGCCGACCTGATGGGAGTGATCGCAAAAGCCATGTCCAAAGATCCCGCCCAGCGTTACGCCAGCCCAGGTCAGATGCGCGAAGATCTGGAGCGGGTGCAGTACGACTTCGTCCCCATCCATGCCCTGCCGCTGAGCATGGGCGGCGAGGCCAAGAAGCCGGCCGAGGAGCATCCTCTGCGCGATGCACCATCGCCCACCAGCACCATCGCCAAGGATGCCAGCTTCGTGCTGGTGCCGCGGGCACGGGAGACCCGGGTGTTCCGTCCCATGCCGCTGGTCGCCGCGCTCGCGGGCGTGGTGGCGCTGGGCCTCACCTGGTGGCTGGCACGTGGCACGGCGCCCGATGCGTCGCCGCGGCCGGCCGTCGTCAGCGGTGGCACCGCAGCGGCCGCGAGCACAGGTGACGTCAAAGCAGCAGAGGTGCCTGGGCAGACCGGACGCGCGGCCGCCGGACCCATCTGGGCGGTGGCGGTCGGCACCGATGCCTGCGGGCGATGGGCGGATCTGCGTCCACGCGGCGTCCCCATGCGTCTGCGTTTCATCGCGCCCGGTCATTTCGTCATGGGCAGTCTCGATACCGATCCCGACCATCGTCCCGATGAGAAGGCCGTGCAGATCACCGTGACCCGTGGCTTCTGGATGGGCGAGAGCGAAGTCACCCAGGCGCAATACCATGCCGTGGCCAGCGATCGCCCGAGCAGCTTCCATGGTGATCGTCTGCCAGTGGAGAACGTCACCTGGCACGCCAGCGTCGCCTTCACGCGGCGGCTGAACGCCCTCGTGCCTGGGCTGCGCGCGCGGCTGCCGACCGAGGCGGAGTGGGAGTACGCCTGCCGCGCCGGCAGTGATCCCGGCACCGCTGCCACCCGCATCAGCGGCTGGTTCAATGGGGCGGACGTCACTTCCAGCCAGCCGGTCATGGGCCTGCCAGCCAATGCGTGGGGGCTCTACGATCTGCAGGGCAACGTCATGGAGTGGTGCCAGGATCTCTACGGCCCGTATCCGCTCCAGCCGGCGAGCGATCCGCTCCGTCTGGAAGGGGTCAGCCGGGTGGTGCGGGGCGGCTCGTGGGCAGTGGAAGCCAGCGAAGGCCGGCCCGCGACGCGCGGCAAATATCTGCCGGTGGCGCATCACGCGCACATCGGCTTTCGGATCGTCAACGACGATTGAGCTTAAAAAATGGCTCTGCGGCATTCCATGTGGGTTCTTTCTGCCGAAAAGAACTCGCGAACGGTCCAACCGCAAAGGCCGCAGAGGCCGCAGAGTGGAGAGTTCCCAGCTCTGCGCCCTCTGCGGCCTCTGCGGCCTCTGCGGTTGGAGCTGCCTTCTTGCGAAGAGGGTAGGTATGAGACCCACACGAAACGCCGCAGAGCCTAAAAAAACGCAGTGCGAGGTGCGCGGTGAGGTGCCATCGCACTGTTCAACGAGCCTCAGTCCCAGGATCGGCGCTCGAGCGCCAGCCAGCGCAGGACGCGGCCATCGATCCCGATGGTCAGCAGATCACGATCATCTCCGGTCAGGTGCGCTGAACGCACGCCTCCGGAATGGGCTTCCAGCACCAGCAAGGTACGCCCGCTCGCGACATCCCACACCCGCACCGTGCCGTCGAGGCTGGCGCTGATCAGGCGGGTACCGTCGGCGTTGAAGGAGATCCCGGTGACGGCCGCGACGTGTCCGCGCAGGGTCGTGGTGGTCTGGCGGGTGCGGGCGTCCAGCAGGACGATCTGGTCACCGCCGGCGAGCGCGAGGTGTTTGCCGTCGGCGGAGGCCGCGAGCGCGCTGATGGTCGCCAGGGGAGTCGCTTCGCTGCCCGCGAGGGTGGCGTCATCGAGTGCGACAGAGGTGAGTTTCCCGCCCGCTCCGCCGCAGATCACCTGGCGGCCATCGGGCGAGAGCGTGAGGGCGCCGGCGCCGGCACCCTGGACCTGGAGCGCGTAACGCCTGCCGGTGGCGCGATCGATCCCGCGCAGCCAGCCGGCGTCGTCGAGAGCGAACAGGCGGCTGCCAGCGGGATCGCAGACGATGGCGACCAGCGTTTCGGTCCCCAGTCCATGGGCACCCACCAAGGCCCCGGTGCGCAGATCGAGGATGCGCGCCTGACCGTGTTCGCCCCCCACCGCGACCAGGGATGATGACGGCGGGTGGTGCAGCACGCGCACCGCGAAGCCGATGCCGACCTGCCATCCCAGGGCGGCGGTGGCGACGGTCACGCCCTGTACCTGGCCATCCTGATCCGCCAGTAGGGCGTGGTCGCCGGTGGTGTCGTAGGCACCGATGCGGCGTGTCCCTGGGGCGGCGAGCTGTCGCACCTCCGCCGGCAGTTCGGCGTCCCACAGCCGCACGCTGCCATCGGCGGCAGCGCTGAGCAGGCGCGTGTGTCCGTTCAGGAAGGCGACCTGCGATACCGCACCCGCGTGTCCCTCCAGAGTCACCACCATGGCGGCGTCGACGCTGTTGAAGACGCGGGCGGTGCGGTCGTCGCAGGCGAGTGCGAAACGCAGGCCATCATCCGAGAAGGCGCCCGCGGCCACCACCGCGGCCACGCTGGCGGTGGTACTCAGCAGCACGCCGCTGGTGGCGTCATGGATCGCGACCCGTTGATCGCGGCCACGCACCAGCGCCAGGCCCTGGGGCGACAGGGCGAGGACGCCGCCGACCAGGGTGCGCTGCCACTGGACCTCGTCGGCGGCGTTCAGCGCGATCACTCCGCCGTGCTCATCGCCCGCGCGGATGCCCCCGGCGTCGAGCGCGTGCAGGGCGCTGATCGGCGCGCCGAGACGCGCCGCCAGACGCCGTCCGCCGCTGAGCGGACTCCAGCGGATGAGCTCGCCGGAAGCGGTGCCGATCACCACCGTCGTCCCATCGCCAGGCAGCGCGAGAGCGGTGGTGTCGGCGACGGCGAGCTCGGCGATGAGGTGGCCATCGCTGAGTGCGAACAGCCGCACGCGCGCGGCTTCGGCCACCGCCAGCACGCTGCCCGGCTGGTCGAGGGCGATGGCGGTGGCCTGCGCTTCGACCTCGAGCAGACGGCGACGTTCCCGTAGGTCGTTCACCACCACCGCGCCATCCTCCCCGGCTGACGCCACCAGGCGTCCCTGCGCCCCGCTGGCGAGCCGGCTGATCGGTCGGACGTGATCGTTGTACTGCGCAAGGTGGCGATGGCAGAGCAGGGCCAGCCGCCGCCACGACCAGTCGCGCAGCGGCAGCGGGCAATGGTCGAGCGAGGTCCGCGCCGCGCCGTAGTCGCGGCGGGAGATCTGCTCACCGGCGAGCGAGAGCGCGGTGAGGTGCGCGGCCTGCTCGCTGCGCAGGCGCAGCCGGGATTCGCTCTCCAGCGCCAGCGTGGCGCGGGCGCGCGCCTCGTCGGCGAACTGGCGCTGCTCTTGCGCCTGGTGCAAGGCCATGGTCGCGCGTTCGCGTTCGCGTTCGGCGGCGGCACCACTGGCCTCGGCCTTGATCCGTTCGCCGTCGGCCGTCTGGCGCAACTCCTCGGCACGATGGCGTTCGCTTTCCGCCACCCGCCGCTGGGCGAGGTTGGCGACATAGCCGAACACCGCCACGCCGATCAGCAGGATCGTCGCCGAGCCCACCACCGACGAGGCGACGCGATGCCGGCGGATGAACCGCACCAGCACCTCCATGAGGTTGTCCTCGCGCGCCGAGACCATGCGCCCATCGAGGAAACGCTCGAGGTCGCCGCGCATCGCCGCGGCATCCGGATAACGCTGGGACGGCTTCAAGGCCAACGCCTTCATCGCCACCGCGCTGAGGTCGCGGGGGATGTCACGCGTCGGCGTACGTTCCTCCGGGCTGGTGATGTCCCCGAGCGCGACGCGCTGCAGGACCTCCTTGATCCCGTCGCCCTCGACCGGCGGGTGCAGGGTCAGCAGTTCGTAGAGGATGGCGCCGAGCGAATAGACATCGCTGCGTGCATCGAGCTGACCGATCTGGCCGAGCGCCTGCTCCGGTGGCATGTAGGCCGGGGTGCCGAGCACGGCGCCATCCTGGGTCTCGTCGAAGGAACGTACGGTCGGCCGCACCCCGGTGAGCGGGGTCTCGTCGCCGATATGGGCGGGCTCGGGTACTTCGACCGCGCCGACCTTGGCCAGGCCCCAGTCCATCAGCATGACTTCGCCGAAATCGCCGAGCATGACGTTGCTCGGCTTGAGGTCGCGGTGGATGACGCCGCGCGAATGGGCGAACGCGACCGCGTGGCAGACCTGGATGAGGATGGTGACCAGGCGGCTGAGGGGGAAATCGCGCAGCACCTCGGCATCCGCCCGTCGATGGCCATCGACGATCTCCGCCAGCGTGCGGCCGCGCACCAGTTTCATGGCGAAGAAGATGCGGCCGTTCTGGTCGACGCCGAACTCGTGGACCGGGACGATGTTGGGATGTTCGAGCTGGCCGGTGACCTGGGCCTCCTTGATGAAGCGCTGGCGCTGCAGTTCATCGCCTGGGTCGCGGATGACCTTGAGCGCGACGTCGCGGTGCAGCACCTTGTCACGTCCGCGCAGGATGATGCCCATGCCGCCGCGACCGAGCTCCTCGACCAGGGTGAACTTGTTGGTGCTGCTGATGCCGGCCGGCAGCGCCGAGGCAGGGAGCATCGCCGCCAATTGACCCAGGCGGATGGCGGTGGAGCCCTCGCGCTCGTGGTCGGGCGGCAGGATCAGGGTCTCATGGCTGGCGCTGCTGGGAGGCCGCCGGTCACCCATGACGACGCTGTCCTCGAGGATGACGAAATCATTCCCAGGAGGGCTGCCGGCGAGGGGCTGCGCCACCGGGATGCGCAACATGCCGCTGCCGCAGGCGGCACATGATCCAGTGATAGGATCGCAGGCGGTCGATTGGCAGTTCGGACATATCACCGTGCTGGTCATGCGGTCGTGGATGGTCAGACCGCCCACCAAGATCCGATGAAGATACCATCAACCGGAGCGGGGAAGGGGGTTCGGGGCAATGCTGTGAAGCAAGATTTTTGGCCGCAGAGGCGCAGAGGCGCAGAGGCGCAGAGGCGCAGAGGCGAAATCACCCCGCTTTGCCTTTCCTCTGCGTCTCTGCGTCTCTGCGGCTGATTCTTCTTCGTTAGCTCAACAGCATTGGGTGCGTATGGGCTCAGCCCCCGTGCAACGGTCCTGCCAGGCCCGGCCAGGGATCGCCGACCTGGCCGCGTTGGCGCAGCCAGCA
>JANPIY010000083.1:0-11211 GCA_031425255.1 Planctomycetota bacterium | reverse complement strand
TGGCGGGGATGACGACCTCTAGGTCTCTGCTCGACGACCACCGACCCATGGGACCCGTCATGCGACCGCTCGCCCTGCTGCTCTGCTGTACCGCCTTGTTCATGCCGATGGCGCGGGCCAGCGATGCCAACGCCATCGCCGACCTGTTGAAAGAAGTCAAAGGGGTGGACGCCGATCTGCAGCGCAGCCTGCTCTCCGGCGTGGTGCAGGGCCTGCTGGGCGTACGTTCGGCGAAGCCGCCAGCGGTGTGGGCCGAGCTGTCGCCGACGCTCACCACCAGCAGCGATGCCCGTCTGCGCCTCACCGCGCAGCATCTCGCGGCATTGTTCGGCGACGCCGAGGCGGTCGCCGCCCTGCGCGGAATCCTGGTCGATCGTAGCGCACCGCTCAACGATCGTCGCCGGGCGCTACGCGCCCTGCTGCATGTCCGCGCCGATGGGGTGCAAGCCGAGCTCATCACGCTGCTCGACGATGCCACCCTGCGGGTCCATATCCTGCCCGCCCTGGCCGAACGCGACGATCCGGCGACCGCGGGTGCGCTCATCGCGGTCTATGGATCCTTGCCTGCTGCCGAGCAGACCGATGCCCTCAACACCCTGGCGAGTCGCGTGGCCTATGCCCGCGCACTCATCGCCGCGGTCGGTGCGGGCACCATTCCCGAGCGTCACCTGACGGCCTCGGTACTGCGCCAGCTCAGCATTTTGGGCGATGACGCCATCACGCGCTTCACCGCCAGCCAACGTGCAGGTCCGGAACAGGACCCGCTGGCGGAGGTCGCCCGCTGGGCCGCCGCGCTGACACCGGAGGTGCTGGCGGGTGGAGATCGTGCCCGCGGCAAGGTGTGGTTCGAGCGCACCTGCGGCCAGTGCCACGCGTTGTGGGGCGGGAAGGCGACGCTGGGACCGGAGCTCTCCGGGCTCAATCGGCCCGACCTCGACTGGGTGCTCAAGAATGTCGTCGATCCCTCGGCGATCATGGGCGGTGAACAACAACTCCTGGTCGCGCGCCTGGCGGACGGCCGCGTGGTGACCGGGATGAAACGCGAAGAGGCCCCTACGCACCTCGTGCTGCAGAACGAGTCCGGCCTCGCCACCCTGCCCACAGCCGAGATCACCGCGGTCGAGGAGACCAAGAGATCGACCATGCCGGACGGTCTCCTGCGGCCGTTTTCGACGGCGGAACTTGCGGATTTCCTCGCCTATTTCCAAGGCGCGGGCCCCCTCGCCGCACCCTGAAGCTCCTCGGAGGCCTGCCATGCCGCTCGATCACCAAGCGATGATGACCTTCCCCAGTGGCTGCGAGAGCGGGTGCACGCTGGAGCTGGCACCGGCTCCTCGTGGCCCACGACCTGGGGCGCTGGTGCTCGCGCTGGATGTCCCGCGCGCTGGCGTCGAGATCACGCACGACCAGAAATTCTGCATCGACCGCCCTGCGGGTTCGGGTGACTATCTGTTCCTGCACTTCCTCACGCCGATCGAGATCCGTTCGGTCAGCGGCGTCGCCGTCGCACCGGCCGGTTCGTGCATGCTCTACGCTCCCGGCTTCCATCAGTGGTACCGCGGCCACCGCGCCGGCTTCCGCCATCACTGGTTCCACTTCGGCGGGGAGCAAGCCGACGCTCTGGTCCAACGTTTCGGCGTGCCGGTCAACAGCGTCCAGCAACTGGGCTCACTCGATTTCGTACCGGCGCTGATCAGCGACATGTGCCGTGAACGAGCGAGGCGCGAAGACCATGCCGAGGAGGCGCGTGCCCTGCTGGTGGCGGAACTGCTGCTCAATCTCGCGCGCCGGATCCGCCAACCGCATGAGGTGAGGATGTCGCCGCACCAGGTCGAGTTGCTCGAACGTTTCCGCGACCTGCGCCTGCGCGTGCATGAGGAACTCCATCGCCGCTGGACGGTCGGCGACATGGCGGCGCAGGTGCACTTGAGCGAATCGCGCTTCGCGACCTTGTTCACCACCTTCTTCAAGGTCAGCCCGACCGAGGATCTGATCTGTGCACGCATCGACAAGGCGCGCTGGCTGCTGACCAACACCAGCCTGGCGGTCAAGCAGGTCGCGGCCCAGAGCGGCTTCCCCAACCTGCACTACTTCAGCCGCCTGTTCCACCGCCGTGCCGGCTGCGCGCCGCGCGACTATTATCGCCGCTTCGTCGCCAATGCCGGGAGCGAGGTCGTGCCGCTGCGATTCGACGCGCGCGCCGGGTAAGGGGTGAGGCGTGATGAGGTCGCTCCGGGCGCATCCGTTGGATGGCTCGGCCCACGGCCTTGGTACTGCCGCCGAGTCGACCATACTCCGCCGCCATGCGTGGATGGCTCCTGACGATCCTGATGTTGACCTGCACCGGCTGCCTCGATCAGCCGCGCGAGAGCAAGTCCCTCAATGACGTGGTCCGTCCCAGCGATCCGAATTCGGCGAGGAACGTCGAGGCCGAGGCCGAGCTGACCGCCATCGACGATGAACTGCTGCGGGTCTCAGCCCTCCCGCCGGCGCAGCGCCGCCAACGTGAACTGGCGATGGAGCCGCGCCTGGAACACGCGGTCGAGGTCGCCACCGGCACGCGCCTGGAGAACAAAGCGGTCTACTATCACGCCAATTGGCGCTACACCTTCCGCGATGGCGATGGTGTCGAGCCCCTGCTCAACCGGCTCGCGGGCTTGAGCTCGCCGGCGATGAAGGCGATCGGTGCCCGTCTCCGCGTGCTGTTGCTGCTGCGTCAGGGCAAGGTGGCGGAGGCCCGCACCATGGCGCAGGCCCTGGTGGCCGAGGTTCCGGAATTTTCGCCGCTGATGGAGCGCGTGACCTATCACGAGACCATCGGAGCCGCCGCACCCAGGGTCATCAGCCGCAACCTGTCAGGCGGTCCGGACGACCCGGTGGGCAAACGCCCAGAGCCGTGGTTGTTCTATCTCTTTGTCGACCTGGTCGACGACCACAGCCTGTTCCTGATCGACCGCTACCTCGACGCTCTCGGCGTCCTGCCGGCGGACCAGCGCCGGCTGGTCTGCGTGACCTTCGAATCCAACCTGCTGAGCGCCACCACCCGCATGCGCAACCACCCCCGCGCGGGCGAGATCGATCTGCTGTGGGCCAGCCCAGGCGAGAACGGCAACGTCAAGGAATGGGCGACGGCATGGAAGCTGCCGAGCCAGAATCCGCACATCGCCCTGCTCGGCCCCGGCCCTGACCGCACCATCATGGCGGTCGAGGTCACGCCGGAGAACCTGCGCAGCCTGCTCGCACCCGCGAAGGCGAAGTAGGCCGAGGCCTGTCCGGGAGGCGCGAGCGAGGTGAGCCTCACCGCGCCTTGATCAGGTACGCATCCGCCAGCACGAAGTGATCGGCGATATCGTAGCGGGCACCGTACTCGACGCGCAGCTCGAGCTGTTTGACGCCGGTGAGGTCGAGATCGATCGGCTGCGGTTTCTCCGCGCCGCGGATGCTGTCGCGGCTCCACACCACCTTGCCATCGAGGCTGAGGCTGGCGGCGCAGTCACCCTGGTCGCCGACCAGATCGGCGATGCCGCTCAGCGCGCGCAGGCGGCTGTAGAGGCCGTCGAGGTTCCAGGCGAGGCGGGCCTTGCTGTGCACCGCCAGGCCACGTTCGTGACGAACGCCGCCCAGGCGCAAGGGCGAGCGGTCGAGATTGCGATCGCGCTGGAACGGCCACACCACGCCGAAAGCGCCGGTCTCCTCGACCGTGGCGGGATCGAGCTCGCTGAGATAGACCCGCCGCCCGCCTTCGATGCGCAGGCGCACCGGTGCGAGTCCCTTGCCGAGTTTGACCATGGGTAGCGCGCCGAGACTGAAGCCATCGCTGGTCGGCAGCACGCGCAGCGGTGGATGCAGTTCATCGAGCGTCACCGCCAAACGCACGCCCTTGACGGTGCGGGTCGCCACCGCCAAACGCAGGCCGCGTACCTGGTCGAGGGCGAGCTGCAGCGGCTGCGGATCAAGCGCACTGCGCAGCAGGAGTTTGCCCGCGACCAGCCCTTCGATCCGACCGCTCAGCAGGCCGCTATCGAGGAGCACCTGATCCTCCTTGCCGTCGCTCCCAGGCAGAGCGGTGCCGGTGCTCCAGCCGCGCACCGCGGTCAGCGGCATGACGAAGGTTCCCAGCACGCTGGTCACCGTCAGCTCGTGGTCCTTGACGCCGACCGCGATGGTGGTCACCGGCAGCCAGGAACCGTCGACCAGCCAGATGCCCAGGCGCTTCCCAGGAACACCCGGCAGCTCGGCGCCGGAACCGTCACCCGGCTCGATCCAGTCGCAGTCGGCGAGGGGCAGGGTGGTGCCACCCACCGTCACGCTGCCGGCCTTGAGGTCGAAACCCAACTGGTCACCGCTGAGCACCCGGCCATCGAGGACCGCGACCGTGGCGGCAGGCAGGGGTGCGGCGCTGGAGAACAAGGCGACCAGCAGGCCGAAGGGGGCGAGGCAACGCATGGCGCGGACGATAGACCGCAGGTCCGGACCAGGAAGCGGGGAAGCGGGTTGGCCGTCGCCCTCGGACCGCCGGCTGCCCGCCGGCCAGTGGCAATCAGTCCCTTCGCACGCAGGCAGTACGCCGACGCCTTCGCCATGGCACCGGTGCCAGCCGGCAACCGTCGGTCCTGAGGACTCCCGTACCCCTCGACGCCGTCCGTCCCGCATGTTTCGTACTAGCCGATGGTGGTGCCTACCTTAGACCTCTGGCCGTGTTCACCGCGCTGCATCCATTGCTGCTCTGGGGTGCGACGGCGGTGGCCGTCCCGATCCTCATCCATCTGCTGTTGCGCCAACGGCCGAGACCGCGGCCATGGGCCGCGATGCGCTGGTTGCTGGCGGCTGCGCAGGCGGCCCAGCGGCGCTACCGCCTGACCAATCTGCTGCTGCTGTTGATGCGTTGCCTGGTGGTGCTGCTGGTGGCCTTGGCCATCGCCCGCCCGGCCCTCCCTGGGCTCGGTGGCGGCGACCGCCTGGTGCTGATCATCGACCGTAGCGCCTCGATGGGTGCGCGTGGCAAAGACCCAGGTCCGTTGGCGGCGGCCAAGGCCGAACTGGCGCGCGGCGAATTCGCCTACCGCAGCGTGGTGCTGATCGGCGTCGCCAATGATGTGCAGCAGTTCAGCGCGGGCTCGCCGACCGATCTGCGCTCGGCCCTGGGTCGGCTCGACGTCACCGACCTGCCTGGTGGACTCGACCGCGCTTCGGAAGGCGACCTCGCCGGCCAGCTCACCACGTTAGTAGGCACGGCCGCGGACGTGGTGCTGGTCTCGGACTTCCAGCAAGACGATGGCAGCGGCGTCAGCGCCCTGCTCAAACCGCATGCCCGCAGCCTGGCGCGGCTCTATGTCGGCGATCAGGCACCCAACGCCGTGGTCGAAGGGGTGGCGACGATGGGCGACCTGCGTCCGGACCAGCCTGGAGAGTTGATGCTGCGGGTCGGTGGCGTCGCCAGCGGAGTGGCCATCGCCAGCGATGATGGCGCCTTCCTGCCGGTGGCGGGTGCCACGGTCACCGGTGGGCTGCTGCGCGTACCGACGCCTCCGCTCGCGGCCGGCGACCATCGCCTGCGCATCCGCCTCGACGATGGCGGACTCTCCTACGACAACCTGCTGGAACTGTCGGTGACGGTGCGTGCCGGTGTGACCGTGCTCGCCATCGGCGAACACACCGATTATCTCACCGCCTCGCTCACCGCCGATGCCGGCGCCTTCGACCTCAAGCGCATCCCGGCCCCGCAACTCGCGACCGAGCCGTTGCCACCCAAGGGCCTGGTGGTGTTGCGCGAACGCGTCGCCGATGGTCGCCGCCTGGCCGAATGGGTGAGCGGCGGCGGCGTGTTGTGGGCGACCCTCGACCTGCTGGCGGAGGATCAGGCGATGCGGCCGCTGGTCGCCACGCTGGTGGTCGGCGAGGGAGCACGCCCAGGTGGGGTGTACAGCTCCGGCGAAAAGGACCTCGATGAGGTGCTCTCGGTCGGCCGTCGTGAAACCGTGCCCAAGGTCACCCTGCCGCCCGACGCCCGCGTCCTGCTGCGCGCCGGCGACGTGCCGTTGGTGGTGCAGGTACCCGCGGGTGCTGGCGCGGTGATCGTCGAACTCGCGGACCTGCAGCCGCCCGGTGACGAAAGCCTGCGCGCCCGCGGCACGCTGCCGCTGTGGGTCAGCCGCAGCGCGCGGCGCGCCACCGCCGCCTTGACCGCACCGGATTTCTGGCAGGCCGGTCAACCCGCATCGGCCGATGCCACCCTGCGCCGTGGTGCGTCGTCCATGACGGTGAAGAACGGCGAACCGCTGCTACTCGCTCCCGGGGCATGGACCCGCCCAGACAACACCGCGGTGGTGGTGCTGCCCAGCCGGCATGAAGGGCAACTGCAGCAGGATCCCCCGCGTGCGAGTGCCAAGACCCTCGAGGAGGCCCTGCCCGAGCGTCCGGGCAGCGATTGGGGTCTTCCGTTGGCCATCGCCGCCCTGCTGCTGGCCATCAGCGAAGGCCTGGTCGCGGCCTGGGCGGGGAGGACGTATGGGTGAGATGAGAAGGCGGTGCGAAGTGCGAAGTGCGAGTGCGAAAGTGGGGCAGCCGCTTGGTGTAGCCAGGTCGCATGCGCGCTCGCTGTTGGTCTGTACAATCCGAGTTTCACGAAACCGCGCACCTCGCACCTCGCACTTCGCACAAGTGTCGAGACGCCATGAATTCCACCCACATCGACTTCGTCTTCGAACACGCGCCTGAGCCTTGGCACATGCTGGCCGTGCTGCTGGCGATGGCCTTCGTGGCCTGGCTGGGATGGAAACGCTATGGGCCGACGGTGCCAGGTGCGGCCGGCACAATCGCGCGCGGCTGCCGCGCTGGCGCCCTGGTGGCGCTGGTTCTGCTCATCGCCGGGCCGGCCTGGCGTTCGACCACCACCACGGTGCTGCCCGGTCGGGTGCTGGTAGCCATCGACCGCAGCGCCTCGATGGCGCGCAAAGACGGACCGGGAGCGCTGCCGCGTATCGCCGCGGCCACCGCCTTGGCGCAGGAGCTGGCGAAACGTGGTGAAGCCACGCCGCTGACGGTGGATTACCGCGGGATCGGTGGCATGCCGGGTGGCCTCGACCCACTGGTGCTGGCGACCACCACGCCGACCGCGACCGGCTCGGCCAGTTCGCTGGGCGATGACCTGGCGCGCCTCGTGGCCGAGCAGCGTCCGGACGGCCTGATCGTGGTCAGCGACGGTCGCGTCACCACCGGCAGCGGGCTCTCCGCACTGCCGGCGGCCTGGCGCGGTCGCGACCTCGCGGTCGCCATCCTGGCCACCGGCGGCGACGCGGTGGAGCCGGAACTGCTGATCGACGAGGTCCAGGTCAACCGCTCGGTCGCGCTCGGCGAACGCGAGCCGGTGGTAGTGCGCCTGAGCAGCCGCTCGCTGGCGGCGGGTCCGATCTCGGTGTCATTGACGGTCGACGATGAGCGTCCGGTCACCACCACCGTCGCGGCACCGAGCGATGACCCGGCGACCATGGTCGCCAGCGAAGCGCGCCTGGAGGCCAACTTCGCACGCGAGGGCACCGCACGGGTCAAGGTCGTGGCCGAACACGGTACCGGCGCCGCGCGCCTGGTCGCCGAACTGGTGATGACCGTGACGGTGAGCGAACGCAAGCTGCGCGTGTTGATGCTGGACCACCGTCCGCGTTACGAGGTGCGTTACCTGCGCGAGGCCTTCCGGCGCGACAAGACCATCACCCTGCACTCCTACCTCGCCGAGGGTCGCTGGCGGCGCTGGGGCGATGGTACCGAGGCCGAGGCCGGTCCCGACCGGCTGCCGCTGACGCCGGCGGACCTGCGCGAGTACGACGTGATCATCCTGGGCGATCTCGGACCCGACGCCTTGCGCGATACCGACCTCACCAACATCGACAACGCGGTGCGCCGTGGCGCCACCGGCCTGGTGTGGTTGCCGGGAGAGAACGGCGCCATCGCCGGCTTCGCCACCAGCAAGCTCGCTGCCCTGCTGCCGGTGGAGTTGCCAGATGCCGCCACCATCAGCCGTGGATACCTGGATGGAGCGGGGCGCAGCGCACATCGCACTCCCGCCGCGGGCTTGTTGGGCCTACTCGATGCAGGCGATGTCGATTGGGAACGCCTGCCGCCACTGCTCGGTGCCGCGCCGGTGATCCGCAGCAAACCCGCCGCCGAGGTCCTGGTGGAGGATCAGCTCCAGCGCCCCCTGGTGGTCAGCGGCGTCTATGGCGCCGGCCGCGCGATGTTCATCGGCATCGACGACACCTGGCGCTGGCGACGCAACGTCGGCGACCGTTACCTGCACCGCTTCCATAGCCAGCTGCTGCGTTTCGTCGCCTCCGGCCGTCGCCTGGGCAACCACTCCTGGCGCCTGTTCGCCAATCCGCGGCGCGCGGTCAGCGGCGAGCCGCTGTCGCTCAACCTGACGCAGAAGGGTGGTCGTGAGGGCTCGCTGCCTGACAACGTCACCATCCGCCTCACCGCCGCGGGCGGGCAGGAGCAGCTGCTGCGCCTGAATCCGGAGGGAGGCAAGGGTTTCGCCGCGCGCGTGCCGGCGCCGGCCGCCGGCACCTGGACGCTCGAAGTCGCCGCCGGCCTGGACCCCCGTTCAGTCGAGAGCGATCAACTGGTCGTGCTGCCGCCCAGCGACGAACTGCGCGATCCGCGCATCGATCGCATGGCCCTGAACGCCCTCGCCACCGGCACCGGTGGGCAGGTCCACACCGATGCCAAGGCCTTGGTCGCGGCGCTGCCGGATCTTTCGCGCAGCGAAAGCATCAGCGCTTTGACCGGCTGGTGGGATACCTGGTGGGCCCTCGCGGTGATCGTCACCTTGCTGGCGATCGACTGGTCGATCCGCCGCATGAACCGCCTGCCCTGATTCGTGCTGCGCGCGGGAACGAAAAAGAGATGACGTATCTGCCGTGGCTCCTGGTCCTGGGGTGCTGGCTTGTGCTGGGTCTCGGATGGCTGCTGCCCACGGGCTGGCTGTCGGTCTCCCTCTGCCTGCCGACGCTGATCGTCGCGGTCCTGGCGGCCGTCCATCATGCCGAGGTCATCGCGCACCGGGTCAAGGAACCCTTCGGGACGCTGGTTCTCGCCCTGGCGGTGACGGTGATCGAAGTGTCGCTGATGGTATCGCTGATGTTGTCGGGAGGCGCGGACGCCAGCGCCCTGCCGCGCGACACGCTCTTCGCCACCATCATGATCATCGTCAACGGCGTGGTCGGGATCTGCCTGCTGGTCGGCGGCCTGAAACACCACGAGCAGGCGTTCCGCGTCGAGGGCACCGGCTCGGCGATGGCCGCGCTGATCGCGCTGGTGTTCCTGACCCTGGTGCTGCCCGGTTTCACCATCAGCTCCCCTGGGCCGAGCTACTCGCCCGCGCAGCTCGCCTTCGCAGCCTTCGCCTCGCTGGCGATGTGGGGCGTGTTCGTCTTCGGCCAGACGGTCAAGCACCGCCTCTACTTTCAGCCGGTTGGGACCCCGGCCGAGGCGACGCACGCGGCGCCGACGCTGGCCGCCACCTGGGCGAGCTTCGCCCTGCTGGTGGTGGCGTTGGTCGCGGTCGTCGGCCTGGCCAAGCTGCTCTCTCCCACCATCGAGTCGGCGGTTGATGTGGCCGGCGCGCCGAAAGCGGTCATCGGCGTCGCCATCGCCTTTCTGGTCCTGCTGCCCGAGACCTGGTCGGCGGTGCGTGCTGCCCTCGCCAACCAGTTGCAGACCAGCCTCAACCTCGCCCTGGGCTCGGCGCTGGCGAGCATCGGTCTCACAATCCCCGCGGTGGCGCTGGTGGCAACCATCCTGGGCCTGCCGCTCACTCTCGGCCTCGAGCCCAAGGAGATGATCCTCCTGCTGGCGACCTTCCTGGTCGGCACCATCACGCTGGGCACCGGACGCACCAACCTGATGCAGGGCGCGGTGCACCTCGTGCTGTTCGCGGCCTTCCTGTTTCTCGCCTTCGTGCCCTGAACCAGGCCCTACGGGCGCAGGTGCCGGTCGAAGAAGGCATGCATCGCTTCGCGCAAGTCCTCGCGCGCGAGCGTGCGGTTGCCGTGCGGCATGCCCTCGATCAGCAGCAGGGTCGAGTCGGCGCCGGCCAGGACCAGGGCTTGGTGCATGCGCTCGCTCTGCGCCGGCGGGACCATGCGGTCAGCGGTGCCATGGATGAAGAGGAACGGCGCGCTGTCCTTGGTCACGTGGGTGATCGGGCTGGCGGCGGCGGCGAGGAGCGGGTCCGCGCTGGGGGGGCCATGCAGCAGCGCCTTGGCCACCAGATTGATGCGCCAGTGGTCGTCCTCGACCTCTTCGAGGTGCACGAAGTCGGTGGGAGCGAACAGCGCGCACACTGCCTGCACGCGGCTCGAGACGCCGGTCACGCCCTCCGAGCCTTCGAGCGCGGGATCGTCCTGCACCGTGCCGAGCAGTGCGCCGAGGTGCCCGCCGGCGGACGAGCCGATGACGCCGATGCGTTCCGGATCGCAGCCGAAGCGCCACGCGTTGGCGCGCAGCCAGCGCACCGCCGCCTTGCAGTCGTGAAGCGGCTGCGGGAACACCGTCCCGCCGCGGCTCAGGCGGTAGCTGACGCTGGCCACCGCGTAGCCGCGCGTGGCCAGTATCGCCAGCGGACATGGCGAGCGCTCGCCAGTGACCCAACCGCCGCCATGCAGCCAGATCACTAGCGGCAGCGGCTTCCCATACGCCTCCGGCAGATAGAGATCGAGTTGGAGCGCTTCCTCCCCGACCGTCGCATAGGTCCAGTCGCGCAGGATGCGCACGCCCTCGGGCTCGGTAATCTCCCGCGGGGGCCCGAAACAGCCGTTGAGAACGAGCATCGCGACCAATGCCAGGAGCAGACGCATGGGCGAGGGTCTAGCGCGCGCCCATCCTGCGCACAGGCACCAGTGCCGATGGTTCCGCGAGGGCCGTGCGGAGTCGGGGGCGGAGAAGGACAGCTCGCCACAGAGCTCACAGAGAGCACAGAGAGGAGCCAGCTCTGCCGCCTCTGTGCTCTCTGTGAGCTCTGTGGCTATGCCTTCCTCCAGCCTCTAGACGTCGATGCGCTTCGCCACCGACAGGGCATAGCGCTCGATGAAGTCGCGGCGGATCGCGACGTCGTTGCCCATCAGCGTGGCGAACATGCGTTCCGCCTCGATGGCGTCGGTGAGCGTGACTTTGAACAGCGTGCGCGCCTTGGGGTCCATGGTGGTCTCCCACAGCTGG
>JANPIY010000082.1:0-1887 GCA_031425255.1 Planctomycetota bacterium | reverse complement strand
CCGACGTCCAAAAGCCAGCCGAATCTGTCTCCATCGCTTCCGAATCCTTTCTGAACCCCGCCCCACATGCTGGTACGGGTAAGAAAGCCGCCGGAGTCGGCAGGTGAGGGGCGATAAACGGGGTGGATCAGGATCCCACGGGTGATAAAGATAGGACCCGCTTTGGCCGGCATCGCGCCCAAAAGTGGAGCTAGAAATGCAAGTACTAAAATATATGGCCGCAACTGTCGTATTTTTGTAAAGAATTTAGGCTCAGTGGACATTCTTATGGACTTCATTGACGCTGCATCTGTTCGACAACCTCGCTTGGCGAACCCTCCATACCGATTGCTAATATTCTGATTCAATGGCAGTTCTAGTCGATAAAAATACACGTCTGATCGTACAAGGTATCACTGGTAGCGAAGGCTCCTATCACGCGCAGCAGATGATCGAATACGGCACGCAGGTCGTAGGCGGCGTCACTCCGGGTAAAGGCGGCACAATGCATCTTGGCCGTCCCGTCTTCAACACTGTTGCAGAAGCAGTTGCTGAGACAGGTGCGAATGCCTCCTGCATCTTCGTACCTCCAGCCTTTGCCGCTGATGCGATCGTTGAAGCAACCGACAGCCAGATCGCGCTAGTCGTTTGCATCACAGAAGGCATCCCTGTTCGTGACATGATTGAGGTCTATGGCAAGGTTCGTCATTCGAACACACGCCTCATCGGCCCGAATTGCCCAGGTGTCATCTCTCCAGGTAAAGCAAAGATAGGCATCATGCCTGGCTTCATCCACAAAGAGGGCCGTATTGGTATTATCTCGCGCTCAGGCACACTGACCTACGAAGCTGTTAAGCAGATCGGCGATGCCGGTCTTGGTCAATCGACCGCTATTGGTATCGGCGGCGATCCGATCATCGGCACTCGCTTTATCGACGCGATACGCTTGTTCGAATTCGATGACGAGACAGATGCCGTCATCATGATCGGTGAGATCGGCGGAACAGCCGAGGAAGAAGCAGCGCAGTACATCGCTGATCACATTACAAAGCCTGTTGTTGGCTTTATCGCTGGACGCACAGCACCTGAAGGTCGCCGTATGGGGCATGCGGGCGCTATTATCTCGGGCGGTAAGGGCACAGCTGATGAAAAGATGAAGGCGATGGCCGAAGCCGGCATCACAGTCGTCGAGAGTCCAGCATTGCTGGGAGAGACAATATTAAGCGTAGTACCAAAGCGCGGTAAGAGCTATCTTGTACAAGGCCTCAAGGCGCTTGCAGGTGCAGCAGCAGTAGCTGCTGGCGCTAAGCTTTTGAAGAAGAAGCCAGCATCAATGACAGCGTCCAAAGCAAAGCCAGTTGCTAAAGCTAAGACTGCTGCTAAAGCTACCGCGAAGCCGAAGGCAAAGGTGGCTTCAAAGTCATCGAGCAAGGCCAAGCCAGCCGCTAAGCGCGCTCCAGCAAAGGCAGCGCCTAAGAAACCTCTAGTTAAGAAGGCTGCTGCTAAAAAAGCAGCGCCTAAAAAAGCAGCGCCTAAAAAAGCAGCGCCTAAAAAAGCAGCGCCTAAAAAAGCAGCTCCGAAAAGATCTGCGAAGCCAGCACCTAAAAAGGCGACCAAGCAGGTAATGAAGGGCAAAAAGCGCTAGGCCAACACTCATGCAACACCCCGAAGGCTTTCTGAACCTGGTCAAGTCCGCGAAATCACGCGTGCGCGAAACGGATATTGGCGGCGCCGAAGAGATGCTACGCGCTGACCCCAACGCGATCCTGATCGATGTTCGCGAAGACGACGAGTGGAGAGTTGAGCACGTAAAGGGCGCGATCCACATCGGCAAAGGCGTGATCGAGAGAGATATTGAGAAGAAGGTACCTGATCGTGATCGTGCCCTGCTTCTTTATTGTGGGGGCG
>JANPIY010000081.1:0-2218 GCA_031425255.1 Planctomycetota bacterium | reverse complement strand
GCCGCTGGCCACCGCGCCACTGGTGACCAGCACGGGACGCTGACCCGCAGCGGTGATCGCCGCGAATTGTGCAGCGATGGCATCGAGGAACGGCAGATCCAACCGCCCCTTGGCATCGACCAGGGAATTGGAACCGATCTTCACCACCACCACGTGCTGACGATCAACCACGGTCAGCGTCCTTGGGCAGTTGCGGCTCGTCCGGTGGGGTTGATGCCGGTGCATCAGCGCCCTCGGAAGCCGGCGACGCGGCGTCATTGGCGATGTCGACGCCGTCCACCTGGCCTGGCACCTGGGCAGCCGGCTCGCCTGGTGACGGCTGCGCTTCCGGTTCGGACATCTGTCCTTCACCGTGATCGTATGACGACGAGCCGAGTTCATCGGCGATCGACGACGAGCGCGGAACCGGCTCGGGATCGAGGTGGTCGGCCACCGGCGCTGGCACTGGCACCGGCATGGATGAGGAACCGCCGCTATCCGGTTGATCGCGCTGGGGCGCCTGCGCGCGGTGGGCGGCGTCCTCCTCCGCGACCATGCGGGCGAGCTCGGCGGCCTGCTCCTTCGCATCCTGACGTCCATGGTGCCACATCATCACCTTGCTGAGGCCGACGCCTAAGGCGTAGAGGGCGAACAGCGGGATCATCATCGCCACCATGCTGAACCAGTCGGGCGGCGAGACCACCGCCGCGATGACGGTGTTGATGAGGATCGCCATCTTCCAATTCCGCAGGAGCTGATCGACGGTGACGAAGCCGACCCGCACCAGCACCATGATCAGCCACGGGATATCGGCGATGAGACCGAAGATCATGGTCATGAAGACGAAGTTGCTGTGGTAGGACTTGAGCTGGAGGTTGAAGGAGATCAGCGGATTGTTGGCCGCCCATTTGATCATGAAGGAATAGAAATAGGGCAGGCCGAAGAGGAAACCGCAGATGGCCCCGGCGTAGAAGAACATGATGCCGGCCGGGACGAAGAGGAAGGCCAGCCGGCGTTCGCGGTGCACCAGGCCGACGCCGACGAACATCCACAGGTGGTAGACCAGCACTGGAAACGAGATGAAGAAGGCGGCATAGAAGCTGACCATCATCGAGGCCATGGGCGCTTCCCAGACCTCGAGCACCTGGAATTTGACCGGCGAGACCAGGCCGACGGTCTTGGCGGCCTCCGGATTGATCTGGATCGCCCACTCGACCGGTTGCGCGAACAGCTGCTGCAGCCGCGCCTCGAAGCCGAACGCGACGAAGAACACCAGGGCCAGCGACACCAGCGGCCAGATCAGCCGCCGTCGCAATTCGTGCAGGTGATCGCCGAGACTCATCGGCAGGTCATCCATGGGGGGGATCAGCCTGGCCATTGCTCAGGTCCGCTGCCGGTGGACGGCGGCGGCGAGGACGCCGGCGCGAGCGGCGACGGTGGCCACCATGTTGCTGTCCGTGCCATGTTTCTCGATCAGGCGCACCAGGTGGCTGCCGACGATCACCCCATCGCCATGGCTGGCGGCGAGGGCCGCCTGTTCCGGGCTGGAGATGCCGAACCCGATGCACACCGGCGCATCGGCGGTGCGCTTGAGCGCCTCGACCTGCGCTTTGAGATCCTTCGGCAGTTCGGCACGTTCGCCGGTGACGCCCAGGCGGCAGACGTCATAGAGGAAGCCACGGCTCTCCCGCATCAGCATCTTCTTACGCTTGAGCGGCGTGGTCGGCGCCGACAGGCAGATGGTGGCCAAGCCGGCAGCGCGCATCGCGCCGAGGAATTCCGGACCCTCCTCTGGCGGCAGGTCGAGCGGCAGCAGGCCATCCACCCCCGCGGCGAAGGCGTCGCGGGCGAAGCGTTCGGCGCCATAGGCCAGCACCGGATTCAGGTAGGTGAAGAACAGCAGCGGCACCTGCGTCCGCGTGCGGATGCGCCGCACAGCGTCGATCACGCCGCGCACGGTAGTGCCACTGGCGAGCGCCCGTTCGCAGGCGGCCTGGTTGGCCGGCCCATCGGCCATCGGATCGCTGTAGGGGATGCCGAGCTCGATAATGTCGACGCCCTGCTCGGCCATCGCCACCACCAGCTCGACGGTGGCATCGAGGTCGGGATCACCGGCGCAGATGTAGGCGATGAAGGCTTTTTTGCCTTCCGCGCGCAAGTCGGTGAAACAGCGGGAGATTCGGTTGGGATTGTCCGAGGGCCGAAGTCCGATGTCCGATGGAGACTTGTCCGATGTCCG
>JANPIY010000080.1:0-7302 GCA_031425255.1 Planctomycetota bacterium | reverse complement strand
CCAGGGGGCGGCAGAGCATCGGGGCAAAGCCGGGGAGACAACACCGGAGTAGGGGGCCCGGCGTCCGGGGTCGGGCGTCTCGTCGGACGCAGGCCGCGACGGTCTTCGCATCAGGTCCAGGAGTCGAGGCCCGCGCACGAAGAGCAGCAGCGATATCACGTGCTGGTGACCGCGGGCTCCGGCCCCGGACGTTCTACGAAGGCAGCTTCGCCAGCTTGGCGTGGAAATTGTTCAGCATGGTGAGGAGGTACTCGTCCTCCTCCTTGGTGCGGTTGCCCTTGGTCTTGGCCTCGAGGACCTCGAGCAGCTGCACGGTGTAGCGCGCGTAGGGCGGGTTGACCTCGCGGGTGCCGGTGATCGGGCTGGGGATGTCGCCGAATTGCATCAGCGCCTGGGCGCTGAGCCCGCTGAGGAAGTTGAGGAAGGTCGCATCGGGAACTTTGGCGGCGTCGGTCATGGGCGCGCATTCAGGTCCACCGCCGCGCAGGGCAAGCGGCAGGTCATTCAGCCGGTGACGACCTGCGTTTGAAAACGTCATCGGAGAGGCTTCACCGCCAAGCCGCAAAGGCCGCAAAGGACTTCCACTCGTCAGCTCGGGGCAGGCCGTGGTTGGCGCGCAGTAGTATCCAATGCTGTTAAGCTAACGAAGAAGAATTGGCCGCAGAGCCGCAGAGACGCAGAGGAAAGGCAAAGCAGGGCCTTTTTCGCCTCTGCGCCTCTGCGGCCAAATATCTTAGCCTAACAGCATTGAGTGGCGTCCCATCACCCCTGCTTTTCTTTGCGTCTTCGCGCCTTGGCGGTGGAAGTCCCCGCTCAAGCCCTCAGAGCACCAACGCCAGCAGGTACGCCACCGGCGCCGCCAGGATCACCGCATCGAGGATGTCGAGGAAGCCGCCGAACCCAGGGACCGCGCTGCCGCTATCCTTGACCGCCGCATCGCGTTTCATCGCGCTTTCCGCGAGGTCGCCGGCGACGCCGAGCGGGCCGAGCACCAGCGCCCACACCAGGGGTTGCCACCAACTATCGAATGGCGGCTGGGCGCAGGCGAGCGTCAGGCCCCAGGTGAAGAGGTAGGCCCCGCCGATGGCGCCGATGAAGCTGAAGGCGAAACCCTCCCAGGTCTTCCCAGGGCTGATGCGCGGCGACATCTTGTGTTTGCCGAACGCGCGGCCGCCGAAGTAGGCGGCGACATCGCCGAGCTTGGCGGTGCCCAGGAAGACCATCACCAGCTGGGTGCCGAGGGAGGCGTTGCCGGGCGCCTCGATCAGCGCCAGGCATTGCAGCAGATGCAGGGAGATGCCCAGGTAGATCATCCCCAGCATGGTGCTGCCGACGTTGGCGAAGAAGCCTTCGGTCGCATGGCGGAACATCTGCGCCAGCACGGTCCATAGCAGGCCGAGGCCCAGGATGAGGGGGATGAGCGGGATGCCAAAGGTCCACTGTGTGTAGGAAACTGTCTGCATGGCGCTGACGTTGCTCTGCACCCCGGTGATGACCTCGCTGTCCTCGGCGATGAGTCGCGGCGTGCTCACATGCGCTTCCAGCACCAGCGCCACCACCACTACGATGAGGGGGGCCAGACGGGTGTAGGTGGCATGCGAACGCGCGAGCTTGGCGAACTCGATCGAGCCGGCGATGCCGCCGACGATGCCGACCAGCAGCAGGCCCAGGTGGTTGCCGAACACCATGTCGTGGGCGCAGGCACCAATTACCAGGCCGGCGATGGCGATTCCGAAGATCAGGCGGTTCCGCAGTTCGGCGCGCATGGGCCGGCTTGTAGCTGATGATTCGCAGGACGCCACCCGACGGGGTGGCCCCGACCCCGCCAGAGCCGCACGGACCTCCCGCCCCCATGCGGAAAAGCCGATCTCCTGCCCCGTTCCCCAGCCGTGCACCCCGTCCCGCCCCCAGTTGCTTCACCCCCCACCGTTCTACACTGCGCCGCCTTCCACCGACCAGCCCTCCCGGAGCGGTGCGCCATGGAGAAGATCCTTACCGATGACGGCCTCACCTTCGATGACCTCCTGCTGGTGCCCAACCGCAGCGATGTGGTGCCGAAGGACACGGACGTCGGGACCTGGCTGACCAGACGCATCCGCTTGCACGTGCCGATCCTGTCGTCGGCCATGGATACCGTCACCGAAGCCCGGCTCGCCATCGCCCTCGCCCAGATGGGTGGCATCGGCATCATCCACAAGAACCTGCCGATCGAAGGCCAGGCGATCGAGGTCGAGAAGGTCAAGCGCTCGGAAAACGGCGTCATCACCGACCCCAAGACCCTCCCCATCACCGCCACCGTCGGTGACGCGCAGGCGGTGATGGAGAAACACCACATCTCCGGCATCCCCATCGTCGACGGCATCCGCGTGGTCGGCATCGTCACCCGGCGCGACCTGAAGTATCAGCGCAATCCGGTGACGCCGATCCGCACCATCATGTCCAAGCAGCTGGTGACGGCGCGGCCGACGATCAAGCTCTCCGACGCCAAGGACCTGCTCTACCAGGCCAAGGTCGAGAAGCTGATCCTCACCGACGGCAAGGGCGACCTGGTCGGCCTGATCACCATCAAGGACCTGGAGCGTCAGGAACAGTTCCCCACCGCCTGCAAGGACGCCCGCGGGCGCCTGCGGGTCGGCGCCGCCATCGGCGCCGGTGACGACGAACGCGCCGCCGCCCTGATCAAGGCTGGCGTCGACGTCATCACCGTCGACAGCGCGCACGGCCACTCGAAGAACATCATCGAGACCGTGAAGCGGCTGAAGAAGAAACACGACATCGACATCATCGCCGGCAATATCGCCACCGCCGAGGCCGCGCGCGACCTGATCAAGGCCGGCGCCGACGCGATCAAGGTCGGCATCGGTCCCGGTTCGATCTGCACCACCCGCGTGGTCGCCGGCGTCGGCGTGCCGCAGATCACCGCGGTGATGGAAGCCTGTTCGGTCGCGACCAAACTGGGCATCCCGGTGATCGCCGACGGCGGCATCAAGTACTCCGGCGACGTCGCCAAGGCCATCGCCGCCGGCGCCGCCTGCGTCATGCTCGGCTCGATGCTCGCGGGCTGCGACGAGTCCCCAGGCGAGGCGATCATCTACCAGGGTCGCCAGTTCAAGGCCTACCGCGGCATGGGTTCGATCGGCGCGATGGTCCAGCGCCACGGCTCGGCCGACCGTTACTTCCAGGACGGCAAGGGCGCGGCCGACAAGCTCGTCGCCGAAGGCATCGAAGGCATGGTCCCGAGCAAGGGCCCGCTGGCCACCGTGGTCTACCAACTGGTCGGCGGCCTGAAGGCCGCGCTCGGCTACTGCGGCGCCAAGGACATCCCGACCCTGCAGAAGGTCGCGATCTTCCGCCGCATGACCTCGGCCGGGCTCAAAGAGAGCCATCCGCACGATGTGACCATCACCAAGGAAGCGCCGAACTATCGGCCCGAATGATTCATCCGGTTGGGGACGCCGTTCCCCATCTCCGCCCCCGCCTGCGTGCGGGGGCTTCGCTTTGGAAGAAACGACCGACCCATGCATGACAAGATCCTGATCATCGACTTCGGCTCGCAGGTGACGCAGCTCATCGCCCGCCGGGTGCGCGAAGCCAACGTCTACTGCGAGATCGTCTCCTGCCATCTGCCGCTGGCGAAGATGGACAAGACCGGACTCAAGGGCGTGATCCTCTCGGGCGGCCCGGCTTCGGTCTACGCCAAGGGCGCACCGCAGGCCGATACCGGCATCTATGAACTCGGCGTCCCGGTGCTCGGCATCTGCTACGGCATGCAGACCACCGCGCATGTGACCGGCGGCAAGGTCATCCGCGCCGACCACCGCGAGTTCGGCCGCACCGAGCTGCGCGTGAAGGGTTCGTCGCCGTTGTTCGCCAAGCTCCCCAAGAAGCAGACGGTGTGGATGTCGCATGGCGACCGCATCAGCAAGATCCCAGGCGCGGTGGTCATCGCCGAGTCGGACAACTGCCCGCTGGCGGCGGTGTTCGTCAAGGATCTCGACTTCTACGGCGTGCAGTTCCACCCCGAGGTCGCTCACACCGACCACGGCAAGGGCATCATCCGCAACTTCCTCACCGCCATCTGCGGCTGCACGGGCGACTGGAAGATGGGCGCCTTCATCGCGGAGGAGATCGCCCGCATCCGCGCGGTGGTGGGCAAGGAACGCGTCATCCTCGGCCTCTCCGGCGGCGTCGATTCCTCGGTCGCGGCAGTGCTGCTGCACAAGGCCATCGGCAAGCGCCTGACCTGCATCTTCGTCAACAACGGACTGCTGCGGAAGGACGAGGCCGAAGGCGTGCGTTCGCTGTTCGCCAAGCACATCGGCATCAACCTCGACTACGTCGACGCCAGCAAACGTTTCCTGACCAAGCTCAAGGGCGTCGCCGATCCCGAGAAGAAGCGCAAGATCATCGGCCATGAATTCGTCGCGGTGTTCAAGGACGAGGCCAAGCGCATCAAGAAGAAGAACGGCGGCCACGTCAAATTCCTCGCCCAAGGCACGCTCTACCCGGACGTCATCGAATCGATCTCGGTGCACGGCGGCCCGGCCAGCGTGATCAAGAGCCACCACAACGTCGGCGGCCTGCCCGCGGACCTGGGGCTCGGCCTGGTCGAACCCTTCCGCTACCTGTTCAAGGACGAGGTCCGCGCCATCGGCACCGAGCTCGGCCTCTCCGACGCGGTGGTGTGGCGCCAACCTTTCCCAGGCCCCGGCCTGGCCGTGCGCATCTTGGGCGATGTCACCCTCGAACGCGTACGCGTGCTACAGGAGGCCGACGCCATCGTGCGCGAGGAGGTCGCCAAGGCCGGCCTCGAACGCGCGATCTGGCAGGCCTTCGCCGTGTTGCTGCCGGTCAAGTCGGTCGGCGTCATGGGCGACGAACGCACCTACGAGCAGGCCTGCGCCGTACGCGCGGTGACCTCCAGCGACGGCATGACCGCCGACTGGGCGCAGATCCCGTATGAGGTGCTCGGCACCATGAGCAACCGCATCATCAACGAGGTGCGCGGCATCAACCGCGTGGTGTACGACATCACCTCGAAGCCACCGGGTACGATCGAGTGGGAGTGAGCCGGTAGCGCGGTGGAGGGCTGGCTCCCGTATCTGGTGCTCAATGCTGCCGGCCTGGCGGTGTTCATCGGGGCCTGGTCGATCGTTCGGCTCGGCGGACGCTGGAGACCGGTGTTGGCCGGCATGATCCTGGCGCTGATAATCGCCAAGGCCGTCCTGACCTGGGTACCGGTGTGGGAGGCGCGGTGCTTCCCCTTCAGCTGGTACATTTATCTGCAGTCATACGCACTGCCGTTGTTGGCGCTGGCGTTCTTCGGAGCCGCGGTGCCGCAATTGACCGTGCCCTGGAATCGCCATGTGGTGGTCACCTTTGTGCTCGCGTTGTACATCCATCTCGGCTTGTGCGGCACGTGGTGGATGGTCGATCGCCCCGCCGTGGGGGAGGAACAGTTCCCAGATGCGGCCCACCATCTGCGCCAATCGACGCCCTACACCTGCGCTCCTTGTGCCGCCGCGATCGCCGTCTCCTACGTCGGGTTGATGGTCAGCGAACGTGAGATGGCCGACCGTTGCCTGACGGTCCCCGAACAGGGCACGACGCGTTTCAATACCTACCGTGGCCTGATCCTCAGCCTGGGGGGGACGCCCTGGCGTGCACGCATGGCGCACGCCGAGATCGCCGAGTTGTGCCGAGAGGGGCAGGTCACCGTCATCGATTTCCCCGATCTCCGGCATGCCATAACCACGCTCGGCACCGGCGATGCCGTGACGCTCCACGATCCGCTCCTCCTCCAACCGGTTCCGCTGACGCGGGATGAGCTGGGGGAGCGATATGGCGGAGTGGCCATCATGATCGAGCGGCAGTAGGACGGGCACCGTAAGAGCCCGACCTATGGATCCCCATCCGTGATGACGACAGCGGTGCCAGTCACCGCACGTGGATGAAGCAGGCGGTCCGGCTCCATGACGATCGTGAAGCGGTCATGAAGATCTCCCTGGAAATCCAATGCAAAATGCAACGCGGTATGGGAGAGGAGCTGTTTCAAAAGTCTTTCTGCGGTGTTTTGCGAGAGGAACGAATGCTCGCCACGCGAGCGTGCCCATGCTGCACCGCTCAGCGAATGGTAGGCTTGCGGAAATGAAAACCCCATCATGGTGGGCGGCCCTTGGGAAAAAATTCCAGAGGGTCCGCAGCCGGATGGAGTATTTTATGCGTCAGTCGCGAGCGATCCGTTTCCTGGTCCTGCTGCTGGTCTGGTTCGCGGCGTCACCTGCGGAGGCGGTCGAGGTCCCCACGGGCCTGACGGCGAGCTATTTCGCCAACGAAACGCTCAGCGGCACACCGGTGCTCCGTCGTACGGATGCCACGCTGGACTTCGCCTGGGCCGGTGGCGCGCCGGCAGCCGGACTGCCGGTGGATTCCTTCAGCGTGCGCTGGGAAGGTGAGATCCAGCCGCGGTTCAGCGAGGTCTACACCCTGATCGCGCGTACCGACGATGGGGTGCGGGTATGGCTCGATGGGCGGCTGGTGATCAATAGCTGGCTGCTGCGCGGGGTGGCGGATTCGAGCTGCACCTTCGCGGCAGAGGCTGGTCGCCGCTACCGCATCCGCATCGAGTATTATGAGCACCTGGGCGCGGCCACCGCCCGCCTGCACTGGCACAGCGCCAGCGAGCCCGTCGGTCCCGTGCCATCCACGCAGTTGCACCCGCTGTCGTGGGACGAACCGACGCCAGGTACGGGAACCGGCCTGCTCGCCGCATATTTTGCCAATGAAACCTTGAGCGGAGCGCCCGCCATCGAGCGCATCGATGCGCGGGTCGATGTGGATTGGACGGCTGGCGCACCCGCGCCTGGGCTCCCGGTCGACTCGTTCAGCGTGCGCTGGGATGGCGAGATCCAGCCGCGCTTCAGCGAGCTGCATACCCTCCTCGCGCGCACCGACGACGGCGTGCGGCTGTGGTTGGATGGCCAGTTGGTGGTGAACAGTTGGAACCTGCGCGGTGCTACGGATTCGACCTGCACATTCTTGGCGCAGGCGGGGCAACGCTATCGCATCCGCATGGAGTATTTCGAGCGGTCGGGAGCGGCCTCGGCGCGGCTGTGGTGGCACAGCGCGAGCGAACTGATGGGCCCGATCCCGACCAGCCAATTGTTTCCCACCGCGCCAGCGACGGCCATCACGGGTTCCGGCACGGGCCTACTGGCCGACTATTTCGCGAACGAGAGCCTCAGCGGCCTACCTGCGCTCAGCCGCACCGATGCGCGGGTGGACGTCGACTGGGCGGGTGGG
>JANPIY010000079.1:0-16371 GCA_031425255.1 Planctomycetota bacterium | reverse complement strand
GCCGGATCGCCTCGCCGATCGCACCCTTGTTGTCCTCGATCAGTTTGCTGATGCGGTCGGACATCAGCGAGAAGTTGGTGATCGCCTCACCGATCTGCTTGCGATTGTCGGCGACCAGGCCTTTGATCTCGTCGGAAGCCTTGCCGAAGTTGTCGAGCGCGGTCTTGGCGGTCGCGATGGTCTCCTTGATCCCCTGGCGGTTCTCCTGGATCAGGCTCTGGACGCTGAACATCACCTCCTCAATGCCCACCGGGTCCTGGCCGATGTGCTGGATCAGCGCCTCGGGGGTGATCGGCCGCCCGGACCGCGAGGCGATGTCCATCGCCGCGCCGCCAAGCAGGCCCTGGGTGATGGCGAAGCGGCTGTCGCGATCGATCAGCACCATCGGCTGACGGTTCGGTTGGACCATGAAGGTCACCGCCACCGACGGACTTCCGTCCGGCCCCAGGATGGGCGAGACATCGGTGATGGTGCCGACGCGCACGCCGTTGAAGGTGACCTGATCACCCTCCTTGAGCTTCTGCACGCGCGGGAAACGCACCGAGTACTCCCCGCGCGAGGTGCCGATCTGGGTCACGAAGACGGTGAACCACAGCAACAGCCCGAGGCCGATGAAGAACAGGATGCCGACTTTGATCTCGCTGTTCACTGCGACGCTCCGGGCATGGCCGAGGAATGTAGGCCGCGGTCTCTTTTGGCAACGAGCGATAACATGGGGGGAATTGCCCCGGTCCGATGTCCGATGTCCGATGTCCGATGTCGCAAGGACGACATCACCTCACCGCGGTGCCCGGAGTTGCCTGGCGGGACATCGGACATCGGACATCGGACATCGGACATCGAACTCATTTGCCGTATCCCTCGGTCAGCGGCCCCTTGGTCGAGCCGCTGAGCATCTGCTGCAGCACCGGATGCGGATTGGCGCGGATGTGGTCCTTGCTGCCGACGGCGATCAGGCGGCCCTTGTAGAGCATGGCGATGCGGTCGGCGATCATGAAGGCGGCACCCAAATCGTGGGAGATGACGATCGAGGTCACGCCCAGGTTGCGCTGCAGTTCCATGGTCAGTTCGTTGACGCCATTGACCGTCACCGGATCGAGGCCGGTGGTCGGCTCGTCGTAGAGGATGATCTCCGGCTGCTGGATGATCGCGCGGGCGATGCCGACGCGTTTGCGCATGCCGCCCGACAGGCTGGCCGGCTTGAGGTGGAGGATCTCCTCCGCCGGCAGGAACACCGCCTTGAGCGCAGCGATCACCCGGCTGCGCACCTGATCGACCGGCAGATGGTCGACTTCCAGGAGTGGCAGGCCGACGTTCTCCAGCACGGTCAATGAGTTGAGTAGCGCCGCCATCTGGAACACCACGCCGAGGCGTTTGCGGTAATGTTCAAGCTGACGCACGGTCGCGACGTTCAAGTCGAGGTCGCCGACGGTGACCGAGCCGACATCGGAGACCAGGAAACCCATGAGGTGGCGGATCAGGGTGGTCTTGCCGGAACCCGAGCCGCCCAGGATCACCAGCGTCTCGCCCTTATAGATGTCGAGGTCGATGCCGCGCAGGATGTGGCGCGGACCGAAGCGCTTGTTGAGGTCGCGGATGCGCATCAGGACCTTCTTGTCCGCCGGTGGCGGATCGAGCGGCCACGCGCGTTCGAGCTCCTGACGGGTCCAGCTGGTGTCGGTCGTGTCGCCCATTCAGAACAACTGCTTCATCGTCAACTGGACGAACGAGGTGAGGAAGAGGTCCATCACCAGAACGAAGATGACGCTGAGCACCACCGTACGCGTGGTCGACTTGCCGACCCCCTCCGCGCCATCGCTGGTGTTGAGGCCCTGGTCGCAGGCGATCGCGCCGATCAGGCAGGCGAAGAACACCGACTTGATCAGGCCACCAAAGATGTCGCTGAACTCGAGCATCTCCTTCGCCGAATCGAAGAACGACGCCACCGTCAGCCCGAAGGTGGCGCTGGAGATCATCGCACCGCCGAGCATGCCGACGAAGTCGGCGATCGCGGTCAGCAGCGGCATGGTGATGATCAGCGAGAGGATGCGCGGCATCACCAGGTAACGCACCGGATCGATCGACATCGAGCGCAGCGCATCGACCTCCTCGTTCACCGCCATGGTGCCGAGCTCGGCCGCCATCGCCGAGCCGACCCGCGCGAGGATGATGACCGCGGCCCAGATCGGCCCGAGCTCGCGTGCGAAGGTCACGCCGATCAGGCCGCCCAGGGTGTTGAGCGCGCCGTAATCCTGCAGCGTCGCCCCCATCTGCACGGCCATGATCATGCCGGTCAGCCCGGAGATCAGCGACAGGACGACCAGCGAACCGAAGCCGACGAACTCGACCTGCTTGAGCAGCATCGGCCAGGAACGTCCGACCTGCGAGACGTAGCCCATGGCCTGGTAGAACAGCAGGCAGGCGCGGCCGGCGACCTGCGCGCGTTCGAGGATCCCGCGCCCGGTGCCGCCGATGACCTGACGACCCTTCTCCTTGGCGTACTCGCTGAAGGTGGTGGTGCGGCTGACCTCCAGCGATGGTGATGCCGGCTTCATCGCTGACTTCCGGGCAGGGCGACGCCGAGCAGCGCCAACGCGATCAGGGTCTTGGCGTCGCACAGCTCGCCGGCCGCGAGCAGGGCCGGCACGCGGCTGAGCGCGACCACTTCGCGCGCCACCAGTTCACCATGTTCGGGCGCCGGCGGGACCTCGCTCAGACCCTCCGCCCGGTAGAGGATCATCTCCTCATCGCTGACGCCGACGGCCGGGTGGAAGCGCATCAGCTCGGTGATGCGCCTGGCCAGGTAGCCGGCCTCCTCCTGCAGCTCGCGCGCGGCGGTGACCTCCGGGGCTTCGCCCACCACCCGCGTGCCGGCCGGGATCTCCAGCGTCCAGCGGCGGATGGGGTAGCGGTATTGCCGCACCAGCACCACCGAGGCGGGATCGGGCTGGGCCAGCAGAGCGACCGCACCTGGATGGTGGATGACCGGGCGCACCACCGCGCCGTCGCTGGTGGCGAAGGTCTCGCACAACAGGCTGAAGCGATCGGAGCGGAAAACCGGCTCGGCAGAGACGAAGGTCGCGTCAGGCACGGGTGGTCTTCTACCGCTCGCCGGAAGCGAGGGCAATCGGAGGGTCCGGGGGGCCTTCGTCGTCCGAACCCGAGGCCCCCGGACGTCTCCCGGGCCTCTTGCATCCCCATCGACACCATGACCCTGTCGCGCCTTCACGATCTGCGGAGCCGGGAGTCCCATGCGCGTCAGTCTCAGTTGGATCAAACGCATCCTCGGTCGTCAGGACCTGGGTGTCAGCGTCGCCGACCTGCAGGCGCGGCTGACCCTGCACCTCGCCGAGTTCGAGGCCGACGTCGAACGTTCGGGTCCCAATCTCGATGGCGTGGTGGTTGGCAAGGTCCTGACCTGTGTCCAGCATCCCGGGGCCGACCGCCTGCGTTGCACCACCGTCGACGTCGGCGCTGCGGCGCCGCTCGCGGTGGTCTGCGGGGCACCCAATGTGGCGGTCGGGCAGACCGTCGCGGTCGCCACCATCGGCGCCAAGCTGTCGCTGCCAGCGAAGGCTGACGACCCGGACGGCAAGCCGGTGACCATCACCATCAAGGCCTCGAAGCTGCGCGGCGAGCCGAGCGAAGGCATGATCTGCGCTGAGGACGAACTCGGACTCGGCGCGTCGCATGACGGCATCATGGTCCTGGACGACCGCCTCACGGCCGGCACCGCACTCGCCGATGCCCTGGGTATCGGCGACACCGTCCTGCTGATCGAGAACCACGCCATCACCCATCGCCCGGATCTCTGGGGTCAATGGGGCTGGGCACGCGAGGTCGCGGCGATCCTCGGCCTGCCGCCGCCGGCGGTGCCGGACACCTCGTGGCAGACCCTCGACAGCGACTGGTCGGTGGAGCTCGCCAGCGCCGGTTGCACCGCCTACTGCGGCGCAGTGGTCGAAGGCGTGACCAATACCCCCTCGCCGGCATGGCTGCAGGATCTGCTCACCGGCATGCAGGTGCGTCCGCTCGGCCTGCTGGTCGACGTGACCAACTACGTGATGCTCGAGCTCGGCGAACCGATGCATGCCTTCGATCGACGCGAAATCGCCGGTCAGCACCTGCTCGTGCGTGACGCCGCCGCGGGGGAAGCCTTCACCACGCTCGATGGCAAGGCGCACCAGCTCACCACCGCGGACATGGTCATCGCCGACCGTGGCCGCGCGCTGGCCCTGGCCGGCATCATGGGCGGTCACGGCAGCATGGTGCGCGCCGACACCAGCACGATCGTCCTCGAGGCCGCCACCTTCCTGCCCGCCCGCATCCGCCGGACGCGCCAGCGCGTCGGCGTCGCCACCGACAGCTCGGCGCGTTTCGAGAAGGGTATGTACCCGGAGCTCGCGCCGGCGGCCATCACCCGCGCCATCGCATTGCTGCGTGAGCTCTGCCCGACGGCCACGGTCACCCAGCGCTTCAGCGCCGGCGCGCTCAGTGCGCCGGCCAGACAGGTGACGCTGCCGCCGGGCGACCTCGCTCGATTGACCAGCCTGACGCTCACCAGCGTGCAGCAGGGCGACCTGCTCGCCCGGCTCGGCTTCGGCGTCCATGGCGATCAGGTGGCGATCCCCTGGTGGCGGCGCAAGGATGTCGGCTCGGCCGCCGATCTGGTCGAAGAGATCGCGCGCCTGCACGGTTATCACCACGTCCAGCCGCAGACCCCACGCCTGCCGGCCGCCGCGCCGGCGGTGAACGTGCTGCGCCAGGCCGAACACCGCACGCGGCGGGTGTTGTCCGCCAGCGGCTGGGACGAAGTCGCGACCTATGCCTTCACCTCGGAAGCCTGGGCGCAGGCCTTGGGCTGGAACGACGGGCTGATCCGCCTGGCGCATCCGCTCTCCAGCGAACAGACGGTGATGCGCCAGAGCCTGGTGCCGACGCTGCTCGAAGCGCTGGCGCGCAACCTCAAGCACAGCCCGGCGGCCGCCATCTACGAAGTCGGCAAACGCTACGGCGTCGGCGCCGGCCGCGGCACCACCGTCAACGAGTGCTGCGTCGTCACCGGGGTGTGCTCGATCGTCGGCGAGGAATCGCCGTTGTTCGCCGCGCGCGATACCGCCCTCGCCCTGCTGCGCGGCCTTGGCCACCAGCCGCGTTTCCTCGCCCGCATGGAACCCGACGCCGAGCTCAGCGCTGGCCGCGCCGTCGACCTGCTGATCAACAAGCTGCCCATCGGCGTCGCGGGCGAGATCGCCAAACCACTGCGCGAACGCGCTGGCTGCCCTGAGCGCGTCGGCATGTTCCGGATCGAACTCGAACAGCTCATCAGCGCGCTCGGCGCCGCCAGACCGGTCCCGCACCAGGCGCCCAGCCGCTTCCCGCTGGTCGAGCGCCAATTCACCTTCGACTGCCCGGAGGACCTCCCCTACGGCGATCTGGAACTGCCGATGCGTCAGGCCGCAGGTGAGCTCTTCGCCGGGGCGAAGCTCGATTCGATCTACCGCGGCGACCAGCTCGCTGCTGGGCGCAAGGCGGTGAGCCTGCGCATCTTCCTGCAGGCGCACGACCGCACGCTCGAGGAGAAAGACCTGCAGAACCTGAGCGGCCGCATCATCACGTCGGTGGAGAAGCGCACCCCGGCGAAGCTGCGGGCCTGAGGGAGCGGACCCGGTCTTCTGAAGCCCCCATCCGGGGGCTCACTGATTTCACGCGCAGCCGCAGTCGTTCGTTCCGCAGCTCTTGCCGCCAGCGGTTGGGGCCGGCTCGATCTCCTCGACCTGCGTGCCGAGCGTGAGGCCCCAGCGCGTCGCGGCTGCCTGCCAGTATTCCGGCGCGGTGCCCATGGTGGTCAGGTAGTTGCCAACCATCACCGCATTGGAACCGACCGCGAAGACCTCGTGCAGGCGCTCGCCCAGGGTGATCTCCTTGCCGCCGGCCGCCATCAGGTTGCGGTCGGGGAGGAAGAAACGCAGCATCGCCAGGGTGGTGAGCGCCTCATCGGGGTCGACCGGCGGACGATCGCCGAGCTTAGTGCCCTTGATCGGATTGAGAAAGTTGATCGGGATCATGTTCGGTTCGATGAAGCGCAACTGCTCGGCGAACTCGACGCGCTGGTCCTTGGTCTCGCCCATGCCGATGATGCCGCCCGAGCACAGGCCCATGCCGGACTTCTTGATGTAATTGATCGTCTGCAGGCGCTCCTCGAAGGAGTGCGTGGTGCAGATGTTGTCGAAGAAGCTGCGCGCGGTCTCGAGGTTGTGGCCGTAGACCGCGGCACCGGCCTGCTTCAGGCGGTCAGCGCAGTTCTGGTTCTCGAGGATGCCGAGGTTCACGTCGGCGCGGACCTTGCCGTTCTGCGAGAACTTCTCGACCGCGTCGCAGACCATGTCGAGCTGGCTGCCCTCCTTGACCCCCCACCACGCGGCGACCAGGCCGAGGGCCGCCGCGCCGTTGGCCTTGGCGCTGTCGGTGGCGAGCACGATGTCCTCGTCCGGCAGCCATTTGTGCTTCTGGTAATCGGTCGCCGGCTGGCCCGAGGCCTGCGCGCAGTACGAGCAGTTCTCCGAGCAGTTGCCGGCCTTGACGTTGAGGATCGAGCAGCACTTCACCTTGGGGCCGAGGAAGTGCGCGCGGATGCGGCGCGCGCCGGCGAACAACGCCGCCTGCGCCGCGCTGCCGGGCTCGACGTCGAGCAGCTCGCGCGCCTGCGCGGCGGTAAGGTCGGCGCCATTGATGACCTCGCCAGCGAGGCTGGCGATGGCGGCGGAATCGGTGGCGAGGTTGGGCAGGGTCGTGGACATGGGTCGGGATGATGACAGCACCTACTCGGTCCGGAAGCCCTGAGGGCCATCGGCTGCCGGCCACCGGCGGACAGCTGGACAGCCGAAGGCATAGCCACAGAGCCCACCGAGAACTCAGAGCAGAAAATGGCTCCGCTCTGCGCTCTCTGTGAGCTCTGTGGCTATGCTCCGCTGTCTGCCCTCCGTTCACGGCATGCCGGCCATGGCCACCGGCCACCGGCATGGAAGGCCGGTCCTATTCCTGACTTCCGCCCCCCGCGACCTCGGCAATGATGCCCCCCATGCCCCTGCTCGTCACTGCCAACGGCCACACCCCGCAGCGCCCGGCCTTCCTCGCCGAGAACGCCACCCTGGTCGGCGATGTGCGTTTCGGAGCGGAGTGTTCGGTGTGGTTCGGCGCGGTGCTGCGCGGCGACATCAACGCGGTGATCCTGGGCGCGCGCTGCAACGTCCAGGACAACTGCGTGCTGCACGTCAGCCGCAAGCTGCCCTGCGTACTCGGCGACGAGGTCAGCATGGGCCACGGAGCCATCGCCCACGCCTGCACGGTCGGGCGCGGCACGCTGCTGGGCATGGGCTCGCGGGTGCTCGATGGCGCGACCCTGGGGGCGGGAGTGCTGGTGGCCGCGGGCTGCGTGGTGCCGGAGGGCATGCAGGTGCCCGACCACCACCTCGTCGCCGGGGTTCCTGGACGGGTGGTCAAGCCCTTGGGCGAAGACCTCCGCGCACGCATCGGCCGCATCGCTGGCGACTACGTCGCCTATCAGACCCTCTATCCGCAGATCCAGACGGCGCTGGAGGGATGACCATGTCGCATCGTCTCGCCGGTTGGTTGCTCCTGGTGATCAGCGGTTTTTTCACCAGCGTGCCGCTGGTCGCCGCCGAGCCCTGGAGCCTGCAGCTGGCTGACGCCGACGCGGTGGTGCGCCACGGCCAGATCTGGCGATGCCGCCTCACCGGCGACATTCCGACCACCCGTTTCGACCAGGGTCCCTACGTCGCGCAAGTGGCCCTCACCCAGGGCGAGGAGACCATCGCCACGCAGGAGTATCCGCTCGCCCGGCTCGGCCAGCTGATCGCCGGCATCGACGTGGTGCTGGTGCCTGCCACCGCCGCGGTGGGTGAGGCCACGGTGCTGCTGACGGTGACGGTCAGCGATCCCTCGAGACGCGATCTGCAATTCCTCACCCGGGCGCTGCCGACGCCGCTAAGCCTGCAACGCGGCCTCGAACAGCGTCAGCGACAATTGAAAAAGGAAGCCGGCGACCTCGACCCTCTGCCCGCGCTGTGGCTGGAACAAGCAGGCGAGCTGATGCTCGGCGGCTCGACCCTCGCCACCTGTCATCAATTGGCGTTGATCACCGACCAGCTCGACCGCTGGCTGGCCAATGAACGCACGCCAACCGCGACCCGCGCCTGGCGCGATCCCAGCGACGGGAGCATCCAACCATTCCGCCTGCACCCGCTTGGAGATGACATCCCCTCCACCCTGGTGGTGATGCTGGCGGAGCGCGGCCGCGTTCTGCAGAAGAGCTCATGGCCGACCCTGCCGGAGGCCTGGCTCGCCGCCGCCCGCAGCGCCGGGTGCGCGGTGATGGAGGTCTACCCCGCGGGTGACGAGGCGTGGGATGGCGTCGCCCTGCCCAGGGTATGGGGTGCCCTCGCCGCCGCCCGCGTCGCGGAACCCCGGCTCAGAAACCTGCCCCTGGCACTGGTGGGCAGCGGCCGCGGCGCCGCCGGCGTGGTAGCGCTGAGCGAGGGCCAGCCGTTGGCGGTGCGCGCCCTCGGAGTGATCGACGGGCAGCTGCCGCCGTCCTCGGCGTTGCCGGTCGAAGCGCATGAACGCTGGCGAGCGCTCCAGCGGGTGGGGGAACGGCCGGCGCATCTGCTCGCTAGCGCGGTGGCGCTCAGCGGCACGCACTCGCCCGAACTCCTCGCCTGGTCGCAGCGCCTGACCCTGGCCGGCCATCCGCAGGTCGCCGACGCCGGCCCGGCCACCGGCGTGGAATTCTGGCGCGCGCTGACCCGTGCTGCACCGCAGCCGGCGCGTCGCGAATGGGTGGTGCTGTCACCGCTGGCACTCGGCCCGCTGCAGGTCGAGCAGCTCACCGACTGGGGCGTCGCTGGCTCGCTGACGCAGGATGAGCAGGGCAACCTGCGGACGTTCGGCATCGCCCGCCTGCGCCTCACGCCACCGGCAGCGGTGCTGGTCGATGGCAAGGTCTACCGCGACCCGGGGAAGTTGCCCCGCACTCCGCGCAAGATCCTCGGGCAGGCCACCGGCCCGGTCTCCGCCTATGCCCAGGGACCTTTCACCGTCGTCATCGGGAGCGGCGAAAGCGCCGCGGCGCAAGCCGACAACCGCGCCCTGGCCCAGGCCTTCGCCAGCGCCTGGGCGGTCCACGCCCAGGGGCGCGTGCGCGTGATCGTCGACAGCGCGGTGGGTGAAGACGCGCTGCCAGGACAGCACCTGGTGCTGATCGGCAACCCCCGCTCCAACCTCGTGCTCGCCCGCCTGGCCGCCCGCACCACCTTGCCGGTGCAGTGGGATGCGCGCACGGTGACGGTGACCGGCAGCAACCAGACGCCCTTCCTGCGCTCCGATCGCCGGCCGTTCGCACTGGCATGGCCACATCCGGCCGCCGATGGGCGGATGCTGGTGATCCTGGACGGGCGCCCGGCCTGGCGTGCGACCGGGCTCCCCTTGGCCGGACTTCCCGACCTCTTCATCGGCGGTATGCGCAGCGAAGATCCCCCGGCGGTGGAGCGGACCTTCGGCAACGATTGGCGCTGACGTCGGCCATGGGTCGCCGGCGAGGTGACCGCGCTTCCTACCGCCACGCGCCGCGGACCAGGGTTGTCCTGCGCCGTTGCGCCCACAGGATCCCCGCCCATGCCATCAGCACCCCGCTGCACCCTGACGCTCTCGCTCCTGACCATCATCGCCATCACCGGCTGCAGCGGCGACCAGCGCGTCGAGGCCCCCGCCACGGCGGAGGAGCAGGTCCTGCTGGCCCAACTGACGCGGGACCGTTTCGTCGAGATCATCGATCAGGAACGCAACGACCTCGAGCAGCTGGTGGTGACCACCCGCCAGGGTTCCCAGCGCGTGCGCTATGTCTTCAAGTCCGCGCGCCCAGGCGACGCCGAGCTGATGATCCACAAGATCAACGACCGCTCGGTGCTGGAGATCAGCGAATCGGATCAGCTCGGGACTGGACCACAGATCGGGGACAACGGTCGCTCCCGCTGAACGGCTGATGGTGATGATCGTGCGGAGGGTGGGGCAATGCTGTGAAGCCAAGATATTTGGCCGCAGAGGCGCAGAGACAAAAAGACCGTGCTTTGCCTTTCCTCTGCGTCTCCGCGTCTCCGCGGCCGATTCTACTTCGTCAGATTAGCAGCACTGGAGTGCGGGGTGAGGTGGGAATGCGGAGTCGCTCCCAGCACAGTCGCATCTCGTTCGTAAGCCATCGCACCGCATGTGCTGTCACCAGACGATCGCGCCTTCGGTGATGCGGAAACACGGACGGGTCAGATCCTTCTCGACCACCAGCTTGGCGACCTCATCGAAGACCAGTTCGCTACCGCGGTAGGCGGTGCCATTGACCTGGATCAACGCGGTGACCTGCTGGCGTGCGCGCTCCGCATGGCGCTCGGCTTGTCGCGCCAGGACCGCTTCGCAGGTGGCCAGATGGGTACATGCGGCCGAGAACTCGGTCAACGCGGTGCGCAGTTCGTCGCCGAGAGACGGGTCGTTGATCAAGCGATGGGCGATGAGTTTGCAGTGCTCCTTGCCGGTGGTCACCTCGTGGCTGAGCCGCTCGTGCTCCTCCTTGGCGGTGATGAACTGGCGCTCTTCGAAGGGATTGGTGCCGACCTGGAGGCGCGTGGGGATGCCATCGGCATTGCCCAACTGGTCGACCGTGACGTTGCCGGCGGCGATCACCTCGCCGGCGAGGATCTCTTTCGCCATGACCTCGCCGGTGGCCATGATGCGCGACCAGCGCAGGCTGCCATTGGCGCGCAGGCTGTGGCATTTGATCTCGCGGTTGGCGACGTAGCGCGCGTGGACGTCGCCATGCGCCTTGACCCGCTGGCTCCCAGGAAGGATGCCGCCGCGTACCACCAGGCTGCCTTGCGCGGTGACGCGCGCGTCCTCGACCACGCCCATCACCTCGATGTCGCCGGCGCTCTTGACGGTGAATCCCGCCTTGATGTCCCCTTTCACCAACACCGACATCTTGGTGTCGATGTTGCCGTGGCGGAAGTCGACATCGCCCTCGACGATCAGGCGCGGTTCGACGCACAGGCGGCGTTGCCTATCGCGATGGAAATGCCCAGGGGTAGCCGCCTGGATGCGCTCGGGATGACCGGGATCCAGGCCGGTGCCGGGGCCCATCACCCGCGCCGGATCGAGCGGCCGACCGGGTTTGGGTTCGAGGCGGGCGCCGCGCACGTCCACCCCGTGGGTTCCGGTGGTAGGCGGCAGGATGCGGGCGAGCGGCGCGCCGGCGGCCACGTCCTCGATGCGGCCATGATCGTGCCAGTCGACCCGGCCGTGGGTATCGACGCGCAGATGGACCCCTTCATCGATCACCATCTCCAGGGTGCCGTCGACACCCGCGCACGGCGCTACGCCGGTGGCCACCGGCAGGCGACGGACCTGGTCGCTGGGCAGGCTGGCCGCGGCGAAGAGGTCTCCGTTCAGGCCACGCACGATGCGTTGTTCGACCAGGGCCTGCTGCAGGACCGCGGCGCGGATGAAGTGCCGCGGCAGCAGATCGATCCAGGCTTCGACCGAGCGTTCATCGCAGCCGATCAGCACCGTCGCGACCGCGACCTCCGCCACGCCATCGATCATCACCTTCAGGCCGCCATCGGAGCCCTTGCGCAAGACCCCGTCGCGGCGTGCGACGATGGTGCCGTCTTCCTGCAACTGCAGCCCGCAGCCGATGGCATCCAACAGTAGTGCGGGGACGGGCTGTCCATCGACACCCAGACCCGCCACCACTCCCTGATGGTTGGAGCCCGCGATCACCTGCCCGGCGACCACCTTGGTGCCGACGGCGAGCGCCGGCGTGATCACCAGGTGACCCAACCCAGGCGGGGGTATGCCGCTGGCCACCACCTGATCGCGATCTTCCGCGCTGCGCTGGCAGGCATCGCGCAGCACCTCGGGATCGATGCCGTGTTTGACCCCGGAGCTGGCGAGCAGATCGCGCAGCAGGGCCAGATCGACGTGACATCCCCTGGGTACCTTCAGCCGGGCGCTGAGGCGGTCGGGGCTCACCAGGATCCAGGGTGTGGGGCCGGTCGGTTCCATGACTCACCGGGAAGGTACCTCACGAATCAGCCCGATAGCGCACGAAAAGCCACACTCCACGAAAGGTCGATCCGGGTTCATCACCCGCGTGCGCGTCGACCGGTGGGCCGGGAGCTGACGACGATCGCGTCCGTCGGCGTCTGGACCAAGGAGGCGGTCCATCCGGACCCCGATGGGTGGACTCCCCAGATGGTCTTCCTATGGTGTCGCGCCTGTTCGAGCCACCCTGGGAAACGCCCATGCGTCTGACCGCCCTGTACCTGACCTCCATCACCTGCGGTTTCTGCATGATGGCCCTCGAGATCCTGGGAGGACGCTTCATCCAACCGATCTTCGGTTCGTCGATCGATGTGTGGGCGGCGATCATCTCGGTCTTCATCCTCTCGCTGTCGATCGGCTACGTCGCCGGCGGACGCATCGCCGACCGTTCGCATACCAACGCCCCGCTGGGCTGGGTCATCATCCTCGCTGGCGTGTTCTTCCTGCTGACGCCCTGGTATGGCATGCCGCTGATGCTCAGCCTGGGTGAAAGCGTGCACGCCGCGCGCTGGGGCGTCCTGCTCGCCGCCCTGCTGCTCTTCCTGCTGCCCTCGTTGCTGCTGGGCATGGTCTCGCCCATCCTGGTGAAACTGGTGTTCACCAGCGCGGAGAAGGTCGGTACTACCACCGGGACGCTCTATGCAGTCGGCTCGGTCGGCAACGTCCTCGGGATCCTGGTCAGCGACTATGTGCTGCTCGCCCATGTCAGCCTGAATACCAACATCCTGGCGATGGGCGTGGTGCTGTGCGCACTCGGCCTGCTGCACCTGCTGCGGCCGATGCACGCGACCGCGCATATGGCCGAGAAGGTGGTGCCCGATCGCGACACGGGAGCGCTGGCATGAGGCTGATCCTGGCCTTCCTGCTGGTGATCGCCGCGATCACCTTCGGCGTGGTGTACCAATACACGCCCTACCACAGCCACTCGATCGGTTACGGTGAGCAGCACCCGCTCGACCACCGCGACAGTGCATATTCGAGCATCACGTGGATGGTCAGCACCGATGACAACTTCATCCAGTTGAAGTTCTTCGATCGTGTCGAAGGCGGCATCTGCCTGCGCCCGACCTGGGATGATCTGATCACCCTGGCCGGCAAGGATCCCTCGTTGCGTCATCTGGTTCCCGATCCCGCCAGCCGGCCGAAGCCCGGCAAGCCGGGGGTGGCCTGGCCACATGCCTGGCAGCCCGACCAGGGCACGGTCACGAATTCATCCTACATCCGTCTGTTCCCGCTCGGCGTGCTGCTGAACCAGGCGTTGATGACCAAGGCCGGCGGCGACGTGCAGAAGGTCGACCCCAAGATCATGGTCATCGGCCTCGGCTCCGGCGTCGGCATCGCCAACCTCGCCCATCACTTCCCCAACGCCTCCATCACCGTGGTCGACATCGATCAGGTGGTCGAAGACATGGTGCGCGACCACTATCCCCTGCTCGCCTGGCTGCTGACGCAGAAGTTGCCGAATGGCGAACCCCGCCTGCGTTTCGAAGTGCGTGACGCCCGCCAGTTCGTGCGCTTCGACGCCAAACGCGAGCAGCGGCCGTACGACATGATCGTGCTCGATGCCTATACCAGCGGCTCGACCATCCCCCCGCATCTGATGACGGTGGAGTTCTTCCGCCAATGCGCCGACGTGCTGAGCGAGGACGGCATCATCTTCGCCAACGTCATCGGCAGCTATACCGGCGACAAACGCCTGGTCTCGGGCGGTGCGATGCGTTCGCTGCGCGCCGCCGGCCTCACCCACCTGTGGAACTTCCCGGTGCTGCTGCCGGGCGAGGGCCCGGGGACGCTCAACCAGAAGCAGAGCCGCAACAACATCGTGGTGTGCAGCCGGAAAGCGCTCGATCCGTCCGGCAACGCCGCCGGTTGGGAGCGCCTCAAACATTTCGAACCCTACCCGCAGATCCCGCGCGGCATGTCGCAGAACGCGGGCTACATCCTGATCACCAGCGCCAACAAGCAGTACAGCTCGGCACTGGTGCCCGCCGACGTGATCGATGGCGCCGCCCCGACCCTGCGCTCGCGGATGACGGCGCAGACGGCGCCGCCCAACCAGCTGCAATATCCCCTGACCTGGCGCACCGAGGACCGTGCGCTGATCGACGTGGCGTTCCGCGCCGTCGATGAGGCGGTAGCCAAGGGGCGCTTGAAGCAGATGCCCTTCGGCTGGAAACAACGCCAGCAGGTGGGGATGATGGAACGCCGCGAGACCGACTGGGTGCTGGCCGCCCGTGAACTGTTCCGCACCGCCGTGCTGGTGGCCCGCGACCCGAGCTATGGCGGCGAGGCCCTGGTCGGACCGTTGGAGGCGGAACGGGCCGCGATCACCAAGCCCAACTGGATCATCACCGAGGCCCCTCTCTTCACTGACCAGATGGCGAACGCTGACATCTTCAATAACTGACGCCCTGCCCCCGGGGCTTGTTGGAGTGGGACGGGGATTATCGCGCTGATCGATGGGGGTTGGTGGGATGGCCCCGGGCGACCCCGACTGCGTCGGGGTGTTGCGCGTCGCGCAACCAGGGCTGGTCCTCGCGCGCGCAGGCGCACTCGGGGGATTGCTGTTCGCGGGCTCTGCCCGCTACGCCCGCCAGGGGCTCGGCCGCCCCTGGACCCGCAACGATCTCGTTGCGTTCGACGGGGCTGGGGAACCGGGCGTTGCGTTTGCGTTCATATCTTCATTTCGCACTTCGCGCGCTTCGCATTTCGCCACTGTTATCAACCGCTGTTTGACGGCGCTGGAACTTCGCACTGCGAAGCGTGGAGTGCAGACTAGGATCCGGCCATGGCCACCATCTTGACCCTGACGGCGAATCCGCTGGTCGATCACCTCACCACCGGGCAGATCGCGCCTCATGCGGTCAATCGCATCGGGCACTTCACTGCGCTGGCGGGTGGCAAGGGACTCAACATGGGGCGGGTGTTGGCGCGCCATGGCCATCGGGTCATCGCCACCGGCTTCGCGGGTGGGCCGGAAGGCGATCTGCTCGCCGCGCTCACCGCCGCCGACGGCATGGAGCCGGCCTTCGTGCCGACGGCCGCGCGCACGCGTATCGGCTTCATCGCCATCGATCCCGAGGGCGGCGGCTCGACCGCGGTGCTCGAACACGGCACCCCGGTGACGCAGACCGAACTGGGCGGCATGATGCAACGCCTGCGCGCGCTGCTGAAGGGCGTCGATCTCGTGCTGGTCGGTGGCTCGGTACCTCATGAGACCTGCAATGGACTCTATCGTCAGGTCCTCGATCTCTGCGCTCTCGCTGGCGTGACGTGTTGGGTCGATGCGTATGGCGTGGTGATGGACGAGGCCCTCGGCGGTGCCAATCCGCCGGCCCTGTGCAAACCCAACAAGCAGGAATACGGCAAGAATGGCCGGCGCTGGCTGCCGGCGCGCGAACTGCACCTGAGCGATGGCGCCAACGAGATCAAAGTGCGGCATCCCGAAGGCCGCTTCCGCGTCATCCCGCCGCCGGTGGAAGCCCGCAACCCGATCGGCAGCGGCGACTGTTATCTGGCGGCGCTGGCGCATGCGCGTCTGAGCGGCATGGCCTTGGAAGACCAGTTGCGCTACGCCGCCGCCGCCGGCGCCGCCAACGCCGCCCGCATCGACATCGCGCGTATCGCGCCGGCCGACATCCGGGCCCTGGTCGACGACGTCCAGATCCTGCCCGCCGCCAACACCGCCGCCGCCGAATAAGAGGAAGACCGATGGGCCTCAAATCCTGTTTCCTGTCCCAGATCCTCATCGATGACCAGGACAACCAGTTCGTCATCTTCGTCGCCGAACGCGACGGCCATCGCCGCATTCCGATCGTCATCGGGCCGATGGAGGCGATGGCCATCGATCGCGCCGTGAAGGGACAGCGTTTCTCCCGCCCGCTGACCCACGATCTCTTCATCACCGTGCTCGACGCCGTCGGCATGCGCTGCAAGGAAGTGCGCATCGTCGATCTGAAGGAAGGCACCTTCTTCGCCGAACTCCTGCTCGGCAACGATGGCGACAAGGAGATCCGCCTCGACTGCCGCCCCTCCGATGCCCTCGCGTTGATGGTGCGCCTGCCGGAGACCCCGCTGATGGTCGAAGAGAACGTGCTGGCCGAGGCGGGGACGCCTTAGAACTGGTTTCATAACCCATCCCTACTGCGCCCGGCCCTCGTCGGCTGCGGCCGCGTCAGACGAACCATTTGGTGCTCAACATGGCCT
>JANPIY010000078.1:0-5151 GCA_031425255.1 Planctomycetota bacterium | reverse complement strand
CCTCATCGAGCACCAGGTCGGCGACCGCGAAGTACTGCTCGAGCTGGCCTTCGTCCATGAACAGCCCCGCCGCGCCGCGATCGAATCCGCCGACCTTGCCGTCGGCCGGCAGCTCCTTCTCGATGCGCCGGGCGAACTCCTCCTCCAGTGCGAACAGGTCGCGCACGGTGTTGGCGTATTCCACGCGGTTGAGCCGGCGCATCGGCACGCGTCCGCCCGCGCCCTGCGCGGCCTTGGTGGTGTCGTCGAGTTGTTTGGCGACCCAGGACGCCACTGCCGTCGCGTGCTGGGAATTCGGACGCGGCTTCTTCTTGGGCGGCATCTCCCCCGCATTGATCTTATCCATCACCTCCTTCCACATCCCGGCGGTATTCCCGGCGGTGAAGTCGGCGGTCAGCAGGTCGATGCGGAATCCGGCGCGCGCCGTGCCGGCGTCATGGCAGTCAACACAGTGCTCAGCGACAAAAGTCCGCACCGGTGCCGGCAGATCGGCACCGGTCGCGTCGGCGACCAGACCCAGCACGAGGCCTAGGAAGATGGAACCAGCGTGCCTCATTGATGCCCTTCATGCCCATTGGCATCGTCCAGCAGCGCTGTTCCTGAACATCCGTCGGCGCGCCTGTGCGTCTCATCAAGCGTGGGCGTCAGCGATCGCTTCGTGAGGCGGTCGGCGAGTCGGGGGGCGGGGGCGGGAGCGGGGACAGGAGAGAGGTGCATACGAGCTGCTGTGTCCGGGTTATTCGTATTGCTATACCGGTGCAGCAAAATGACGTTGATGCCCTGCCATGCCACTCGTTTTTCGTCGGCTCGAACAGGTCCTGCCGCTGCCTTCACGTGCGCCCCTCCCGTGCCTGCACCGGCGTCCCATCATGTCGTCGGAGGCCGGGCGGAATGGCGGATTCTTACCAAGAATTGGCGACCACGGACAAGCGAACCCAGGTGACGGATGCTAAAGAATCCGGCCCGACCATCGTCCGGGCGTCCACCTCCGGCCACCTCACCTGACCATGTCCGATCACACTTCCGGAGCTCACGTGCGCGCCATCAGTCTCATTGCCCTCGGTACCCTCCTCGCCCTTGCCGGAATGCTGGGCGGACAGGATGCGGCGACGAACACCAGTGATGCCCAGGCTCCCGCCGGTGCGCCGCGCTGGAGCGACACCAAGGCCGTCGCCACGTCGCCACTGCGCGGCGAGATGCTGCTCGATGGCGCGTGGAGATTCGCTCCGACCGCGGCCAAGGAAGCGCCGGAGAAAGGGTGGGGCTGGATCTTGGTGCCCGGGTCGTGGCGAAGTGAGCGCAGTCTGCTCGCCAAGGGCCAAGGCGGGCTGTGGTCGTCATTCGATCGCAACGCCTTGAAAGGGGCCTGGTACGAGCGCGAGATCACCGTGCCCGTCGGCTGGAAAGGACGCACTATCCTGCTGGATGTCGCACGCGTCAGCACCGATGCCAAGGTGTACCTGGATGACCAGCCCTGTGGAGCGATCAACTGGCCGGAGGGCAGCGTGGATCTGAGTTCCGCGGTGAAGCCGGGCACCACCCAGCGCCTGCGCCTGCACGTCATCGCCACCCTCGACAAGGCCGAAGTGCTGGTGCTCATGGGTGACCTCCCAGGGCAGAACTCGGTGGCCAAGGCGCAGCTGCACACCGGCGGCCTGACCGGCAAGGTGCGCCTGCTGTCGCGCCCGCAGGGTGCGCGCATCGACGATGCGTTCGTGCGCACCAGCGTGCGGCGCGGCGAACTCGCTTTCGACCTCGACCTGGCGGAGGTCTCCAGCGCGGGCGAGGTCGCCATCGAGGCGGTGATCGCCAGTAGCGCCGGAGTCGAGGCGAAGCGCTTCACCGCCAAGGTCGCGGCGACCGCGGCGCAGCGGCAGACCGTGAGCGTGGCCTGGCCGTGGGCCGACGCCAAACGCTGGGACGTCGGGCAGCCCAATCTTTATATCGCCACCATCACCGCTCGCGGTGCCGGCATCACCGATGCCTATCCGCAGCGTTTCGGCTTCCGCGAGTGCTGGGTCGACGGTCGCAAGCTGATGCTCAACGGCAGCGAGTGGCGCGTCCGTCCGCTGCTGCGCCAGCCGCACACGCCCGAGCTCGCGCACGAGGCGCTCGCCCGCGGTTACAATTTCTGCGAGCTGTGGCCCAACGACCCGTGGGAGCGCAGCAGCGAAGGCTACGAAGGCAACTATCCCGTCGCCGATGAGGCCGGACTGCCGATCAACGGCGTCACCCCGCACATGGGATGGCACGGGAACAATATGCTCGGCCCAGATAAGGTCGCGGCCTTCAGCGCCGCCTGCGCCCGCCTGATGCGCCGCGCGCGGAACCATCCCTCCATCGTCCTGTGGGGCACCAGCGGCAACATGACCGGGGGTTCGCTCAACCCTGCGAGCGTCGGCCAGCGCGAGGTATCGGGAGCTGAAGAAGCCAAACGCGTCAGCAACGACTACCACAACACCACCGCGCGCGCCAAGGCCGGGGTCGACGTCATCCAGCGGCTCGACCCCACCCGCCCGGTGTTCATCCACCACGGCGGCGCGAACGGCGACGTCTACACCATCAACAGCTACCTCGTCGGCATCCCGCTCCAGGAGCGCGAGGAGTGGCTGTCAACCTATGTACAGAAGGGCGACATGCCCCTGATGTACGTCGAATTCGGCACGCCCGTCTCGCTGGATTACATGCGCGGTCGCAAGGGCTTCTCCCTCACCGTCCAGAGCGAACCGCTGCTCAGTGAGTTCCTTGCCAGCGAGCTCGGGTCGGCGGCCTACCGCGACGAGACGCCCGCGTACCGCAAGGTCATCCGCGAGTATTTCATCAAGGATCAGACCTACCGCTGGATGCATGGCGCGAAGGATTTCGTCCGCATGCCGTCCTTCATTGCGGTCCAGGAACGCTTCATCACCAATACCTGGCGCAGCTGGCGGACGATGGGCGCGACCGGCGGCATGATCCCGTGGGACGATGGCTATTACAAGCTCGACGACCAGGTCACCCGCGCCGGCACGGCCATGCAGGCCGCCAATGGGCCCACCCTGGCGTGGATCTGCGGACCCGCGATCACCGGTGACCAGGCCGCGTTCACCGCCAAGGACCACTCGTTCAGCGCGGGCGCCCGCGTCATCAAACGCGTCGCGCTGCTCAACGACAGCCGCGCGCAGTGTGCCTGGTCGCTGACCTGGCGGGCGACGGTGGGCACGCAAGAAGTCGGCAGTGGAAATGCCAAGGGTCCGCTGGCGATCGCCGAGACGGCATTCGCGCCGATCGCCTTCGCGTTGCCCGCGAAGCTGACGGCGGACAAGCTCGATGGCGAGATCACTCTCGAAGCGCGCATCGGCGACGTGGTGCACCGCGATCGCTTCCCCTTCCGGGTCTTCGCTCCGCTGATTCCAGTGAAAGCGGAGGTGCTGGTCCATGATCCGGGTGGGCGCACCAGCACGCTGCTGAAGCAGCTCGGTTACCGCGCGGTGCCGTGGACCGGTGCCGCGGATGCGCGCCGTCTGCTGGTCATCGGCCGCAGTGCGTTTGCCGATGCGAAGCCGCTGCCGGGTGACCTCGCCGCCTTCGTGCGCGCCGGCGGTCGTGCCGTCGTGCAGGCGCAGGATCCGCAGCACCAACGTGACGTACGCGGCCTGCGCGCGTCCTACAAGGCCTCGCGTCGGGTCTATCCGATCGACGCCCGCCATCCCGCCGTGGCCGGACTCGATGCTGAGGACCTGCGTGACTGGAGTGGCCACGGAACGCTGGTCACGGCCAAGCCCGACTACGTCAACGGCAGCGGCCCCGACGTCGCGCTGGCTGAGGCGACTGGACTTCCCGCCTTCGGCTGGCGCTGGGGTCTGCGGGGTACGGTGGCCACCGGCGCGCCGGAGAAACCGCATCGCACGGGCTGGCGCCCGCTCCTGGAATGCGAGTTCGACCTGGCCTACAGCCCGCTCATGGAGCTCGACCTGGGCGCAGGTCGGGTGCTGTGGTGCCAGCTCGACCTCGAAGACCACGCCGCCGTCGACCCGGCCGCGGCACGCCTGGCGCGGCAGGTGATGGAATACGCGCGTAGCGCGCCGCTGGCGCCACGGGTGAGTGCGAGCTATCTCGGTGGTGACCGTGGCGCGGCACTGCTCGATCAGGTGGGGCTGAGCTACCAACGCGCCGCGTCGATGCCGGCCAAAGGATTGGCGGTGATCGGCGCTGACGCTGCCGTCGATCTCCCCACGCTCGAAGCCTTCGCCACCAAGGGCGGCCGGGTCCTGGTCCTGCCGCGTGCCCAGGCGGATGCCGGCCTGGGCCTGCGCCTGGTCAAGCGCGACGATCACCTCGGCTCGCTGATCCCTCCTGCATGGCCGGAATGCCGCGGACTCAGCGCATCCGATCTGCGCGTGCGCGCCGAGAATCCGGCGTGGATCATCGACGGCGGTGCCGACGTCGGCGCCGACGGCTTGCTCGGGCGGCGGACGGTTGGCCAAGGCATGATCATCTTCTGCCAGGTCGATCCCGACCGCTTCGACGCCGACCAGCGCACCTACCTGCGCTTCAGCCGCTGGCGCTCGACCCGGACGGTGGCGCAACTGCTCGCCAACCTCGGCGGCGCCTTCGCCCTCGACGAGCGCGTGTTCGCTGCACCCACTACCACCACACCCGGTCAGGCCAACATGTACCACCCCGATTACCGCACGGACTGGGATCTCGGCGACGAGCCCGCGCGGTTCTACAACTGGTGAGGAGTTGCGATGCCACTGGACTCTTTCGGCTCTGCGGCATTCCAGGTGGGTTCTTCCTGACGGAAGGAACTCGCGACCCGTTCCAACCGCAGAGCCCGATGGCGGCTTGGCCGCTTCTAGCTGATCGGCAGCGGAGTTCCTCGATGCCCATCTCACGGCGGGGAATGATATTCACCACTGAGCTCACGGAGCCCACAGAGGTGACCTGCTCTTCTCCGTGCGCTCTGTGCGCTCTATGGTGGATATCGGCTGTGGATCGCCGTCGAGGTAGTTGCCCCTGAAGGGCGCAGAGCTGAGCGTTCTACGCCAATGAAAATAAAGTGAGATATTCCGCGAGCGAGTCCGAATAGGGTACATGACCGGCGACGCCCTGGACATTCTCGTGGAACAGGTGCGCCAGGGCGACGAGGACGCTTTCACGCGCCTGGTG
>JANPIY010000077.1:0-2497 GCA_031425255.1 Planctomycetota bacterium | reverse complement strand
GCCGGATTGACCAGTTGCAGGCTGCCGCCGTGTTTGCGCACCTGATGCTGGGAGTTGATGAACACTCCGACACCGGCGCTGGCGATGTAGGTGAGCTCCGCCAGATCGATGACGATGCGATGCGAACCACCTTTGATGGCGGTATCGAGGGACCTCTCCAGATCGACGAAGGTGTGGCCATCAAGGTAGCCGCTGAGCTTGAGCACCAGGACGTCGTCGATGCGCGATTCGGTGATGGTGAGGCCTGATTTCATCGATGGGATCGCAGGTTGGTACGAGTGTAAGACCGGTTGCTTGTACGCAGTGGATTCATTGGCGTCGTTTGAGAGTAGGTAGCGACTCTCGGCGCGGCAAGGCCCAAGGCTCAGGGGGGCAAACGTTGCGCTGCCACACGCCGCGTAGAGCCGCGGAGCAGGGCCGTCTGGTGCGTACGACCTGGTGTTCTAGGCTCCCGCCCATGCCCAAACAGCCCGCGATCGAAGATCAGTTCACGGTGATCGAGGAGGCCATCGCCGCCCTGGAGACCGGCGACCTGGGGTTGGAGGAAGCGCTGATGCGTTATGAGGCCGGCCTCAAATCGGTGCGCCTCGCCAAGGCCCAGCTCGATCGCTACGTCGCCCGACTAGAGGAACTCCGCGGCGACGAGGCGTCACCCCAGGAATGAGTGGTCCGGCGCGCCCGTTGCAGGAGTCAGACGATCCGACGCTGGATCCCGGAGTGCTGGTCGGCCCGGTGGTCGAATGGAACGGCTGGCAGGGGGTGCGCAAACATGGTGGCCTCGCCATCCTGCCCTGGCGCGGGGATCATCTCGCCGCTGTCGCGGCCGGGATCACCACGGTGGGAGACGGCGCTGGGCTGGCCGCCGGCTCCGTGGCGCAGGCGCTGGTGCGGATCCAGAAGGGCAAGGACGCGACCTGGGCCACCCTGCAGGAGGCCTGGCGGGCTCTGGCTCACGACGGACGGCTCCTGATCGCTGGCGACAATGAGCTGGGGATCGTCACGTGGGTGAAGCGGGTGGCAGCCGGCCTCCAGCAACCGGGCGACGTGCTGGCCAACCATTCGCGCGCGCGGGTGGCGTGTTTCCGGCGGAGTCGCCAGCCAGAGGCGTTGGCCGAGGTCGGCAGCAGCACGGTGGCATTGTCGCCGCCTTTGCCGGGCGAGCCGGCGTCGGCGTCCATCGTGATTCCTCCTGGGGTCTTCGGCCATCGCCTGCTCGACGGTGGCACCGCCTTGTTGATCGCGCAGCTGGCGCAGGAAATCTCGGCGCAGCGCATCCTCGACCTGGGTTGTGGCGCCGGCCACCTCGCCCTCAATGCGCTGCAGCGATGGCCATCGGCGCAGGCATGGCTGGTCGATGCCGATGCGCGCGCGGTGGCTGCGGCCAACGCCAATCTCACCCAGCTCGGCTTGTCCGGACGCGCGACGGTGACCTGGTGGGACGTCAACGAGCCGCTGCCGACCTCCGGCTTCGACCTGGTCCTCAACAATCCGCCGTGCCACTCCGGTACCGCCATCGACTACACCGTCGCTCGCACGATGTTCCGCCTCGCCTTCGTCGCGCTGGCGCCGGGCGGACGCCTGCTGGTCGTGGCGAATCGCAAACTGCCCTACGAGCGGGATCTGGCCGCATTCGGCAGCGTCGAGGTGGTGAATGAGCAGGCGGGTTTCAAGCTGCTCGCGCTGCGGCGGGACTAGCGCCGTCGGACGACGACGTAGGGTCGTCGACCATGGGCACCCGACTCGACGCATTCCTCAGCCATCGCGGTTTCGGCAGTCGCAGCCAGGTCCGTGACCTCATCCGACGCGGGCGCGTGCGCTTGGCCGAGCAGATCTGCCGGGACCATGGCAAGCACATGGATGGGCTGACGGTGCAGGTCGATGGACGCGTGGTCGGCGAAGGGGTGGCGACTGCCACACTGCTACTCAATAAACCGCTCGGCTATGCCTGCAGCCACGACCCGAACGAGGCGCCGCTGGTCGAGGAACTGATACCGGCCGACTTCCGTCACCTCTCACTGGAGACCGCGGGACGCCTCGACCGCGATACCAGCGGCTTGCTGGTGGTCACCAGCGATGGCGCGTTGATCCACAGCCTGACCAATCCCCGGCGTCATCTGGAGAAGCGCTACCGCGTCGCCTACCGCGGCAAGCTGTCCTACCATGCAGTGACGCGCTGCGCCAAGGGCTTGACCATGGAAGGCGATCCCAATCCAACCCTGCCGGCAGTCCTCGACCTGCAGGGCGAGGGCGCCGACGGCCTCGGTCTGGCGACGCTGCACCTGCACGAAGGACGTTACCACCAGGTGCGGAAGATGTTCGCCGAACTCGGCGGTGAGGTCGTGCGTCTGCATCGCGATCGCATCGGCGGCCTGGAATTGCCGACGGATCTCGTGCCGGGGCAGATGCGCGAGATCACACCCGAAGAGTTGGCGCGCATGACCGCGGTCGATCAGGCGTGAGCACAGAACTGTTCCTGGCCGACTGAAGTCGCGCTCCC
>JANPIY010000076.1:0-3809 GCA_031425255.1 Planctomycetota bacterium | reverse complement strand
GTTGCTGCTGCCTGGGATCGTCGACCTTCACGGCGATGCCTTCGAACGCGCCATCGCTCCCCGCCCGGGCGTCCACCTGCCGGCAGCGATGGCCCTGGGGGAAAACGACGCGTGGCTGCTGGCTGCCGGCATCACCACGTTCTTCTGTTCGATCACCGACAGTTACGAACCCGGTCTGCGCAGCCGCGCGCAGGCACGTGAGCTGGTGAACCTGTTGCATGGCGATGAACACCTGCGCCTGGCGGTCACGCATCGGGTCCACCTGCGCCATGAGCGTTGCCTGACTGATGGTCATGAGGAACTGTGCGAGTGGCTGGAGGATGGCCTCGTCCACCTGCTGTCGACCGCTGACCATCTGCCAGCGGAGGGCGATGCGCGCAAACAGCAGCGCTACGTCCATTCCGTTGCACGTCGTTCGACCGCCAGCGAGGAGGAGATCGCGCGCATGATGCGTGCGGCCGCCGCTCATCGTCCCGTGGGCCTGGTCCAGGAACGTGAGCTCGCACTGCGCGCTCAGCGCCTAGGCGTCCCGTTGGCCTCCCACGACGACGATGGGGTGGGCATGGTGCAGGAAAGCCTCGCGCGTGGTGTGGCCATTTGCGAATTCCCGATGGACCTCGCCAGCGCGCGTGCGGCCCGGGACGGTGGCGCGCTGGTGCTGATGGGGGCGCCGAACTGGGTGCGTGGGGGTTCGCACATCGGCGCCATGGGCGTCAAGGAGGCGCTGGCGGAGAACGTGCTCGACGCCCTGTGCTCGGACTACCACTACCCCAGCCTGCTCCATGCCCCGTTCCTCTTGGAGACACGCGCCAACATGCCGTTGGCCGATGCCTGGGCGATGGTCAGTGAACGTCCGGCGCGCGCGGCCGGCATGGGCCACCGTCTTGGCCGCATCGCTCCGGGTTACGAAGCCGATCTGGTGCTGGTCGAACCGCAGGCGAATGGACTGCCGCGCCTGCGCCACGTGTTCGTCGGTGGACGCGAGGTGGCGCGTTTCGTGTGACGTCCGAGCAACTCGGTCACTGCGACCCTTCGGTGGGTTCATTCCTGACGGGGATAACTCGCGAACCGGTCTCATCGCAGAGGGCGCAGAGTTGGGAATGCCGAGCTCTGCGGCCTTCCAGGTAACTGGTGACGCTGAGAATCCCTGGACCATCTCGGTTTCGCATCGGGAGGGAACACGACCGACAACAAACGGGGATGGGGAGGATGGAAGGGATGTTCCGAACTCTGAAGACGTCGGTCGACGCGGTCGAGCGGTGCCGGATGCGCCGCCGGCATCGTCGTGAGGGGATCTGCCGCCACTGATGGAGAGAAGCACGTGGTCATCGGATGAATCATCCATTCCATCCTCCCCATCCCCGTTTGTTGTCAGCTCTGATCCTGGGTCAGTTTGCAAGTTCCTTCCGGCGGCAAGAACACCCATGGAGGGCCGCGGAACCGACAAGGTTACCTCCACGCCCGAAGCGCCCACATGGCGCCAAGGGACTCTGCGGTTTTATCCGCCTTCTGGCGAGGGCTGGCATCGGCCCCACGGGAAACGTCGCCGAGCCGGGAGATTCAAAGTTCCACGACGAAACTGATGCCATGGCGCTGGAAGCCGAGCGCAGCGTAGAAGGCGTGCGCGTCGGTGCGCGCGAGGTTGGACGACAACGCCAGTTTATAACAGCCCTTGGCCCGGCATTCCCCCATGGCGTGCTGCATCAGGTGTCTGCCGATGCCCTGACCGCGGCGACCCGCTGCCACCACCACGTCTTCGACCAGGCCGATGGGGCGGCCGCGATGGCTGAGGTGGTCCATGATCAGCAGCGAATAGGTGCCGACGGCCTCGCCGTCCACCATGGCGATGAACAGGCGGTAGTCCGGATACGTGGCCAGACGTGCGAGCAGTTTGGCAGCCTCCTCACGCTCCAGCGGTGGTGTGCCGGGAGGATCCAGCAGCGACAGCAGAGGGATGACCAGCGGCAGATCGGCGCTGTCGGCGGTGCGGATGGTGATCGCGAGCGGTTCCATTCCCGTCCTTGGTCGTTGGTTTGGCCGCGCCTCCACCGACAGGTGGTCGCCAGGCAGATGCGGGTCAGCGCTCCAGGATCCGACGGCGCGACCACGCACCAAATTGTTCGACCGCCAACACCAGGATCAGGATCAGCAGGATGATGGTCGCCGCCTGGTCGTAGCGGAACATCTCCATCGACACCGCCAGTTCGACACCGATGCCGCCCGCGCCGACCACGCCGAGGATGACCGAGGCGCGCACGGATTTTTCCAGGGCGAACAACGAACTGGCGATCATCCCAGGCGTCGCCGCCGGCAGGATGGCGCAGGCGAAAACGCTGAGCCGCCCGCCACCGATGCATTGGATCGCCTCGCCAGGACCGGGATCGACCTCCTCCATGCTCTCCGCGTAGAAGCGCCCGCAGAACCCCATGGTGTCGACCGCGATCGCCAGGGTGCCGGCGGCCGGCCCGAGCCCGACGGTGGCGACAAAGAAGATCGCCCAGATCAGGTCCGGCACCGTCCGGAAGAACGCCACCAGTGAACGCGCCACGCCGGCGATGAAGGGATGCGGCGTGGTGTTGCGCGCAGTCAGCAGCGCGAGCGGGATGGAACCAAGGATGCCGAGCACGGTTCCGACCAGCGCCATCTGCGCCGTCACCAGCGTCTGGCTGAGGATCGACGGGAAGCGGTCGGTGGCTGGCGGCATCATGTCGCCCACCAGGATGCCCATCCGCGGCAGCCCCTCGATGATGCGGCTGATGCTGATGCCACTGGCCACCAGGGACCACGCCAGGAAGGCGACGAAGCCGACGAACAGCAGGCTCGGCAGCAGCGATGGCGCAGCGCAACGGGCGGGGGCCACGGGACTACCGCCACTCATGCGAACATGCTGCGTAACGACCCGGCCGATTCCCGCGCCGGGCAGGAGTCGAGGGCGATACCACCATCGCGCAGGCCGATGATGCGTTTGGCGTAGGTCAACGCGTGGTCGAGGTGATGCGAGACGAACACCAGGGTCAGGCCTTCGCGCTGGGCGAGATCAGCGAACAACGCCATGACTTCCTCGCCTGCGATGGGATCGAGGCTGGCCGCCGGTTCATCGGCAAACAAGGCCCGCGGCCGTTGCATCAAGGCCCGGGCGATCGCCACCCGTTGCGATTGTCCGCCCGACAAGCGGTCGGCGCGTTGCCCGGCGAGATCGGCCAGTCCGACCAGCTCCAGGCAATACATGGCATAGGCCCGGTCTTCAGCCCGGGCCAGACTCTGGAACCACGTGCGCGGTCCCGGATGCCGGGCCAGGGCACCATGGATCACGTTGCTGATGACCGAGAGGCGCGGCACCAGATGGTGTTTCTGGAAAACCATGCCGACCCCCGCACGCGCGCGGCGCAGTGCATGGCCATGGGCACCGGTGAGATCATGGCCGTTGAGCAGCACCCGCCCGACGTCCGGTTCCAGCAGACGCAGGCAGCAGCGCAGCAGGGTGCTCTTGCCCGCCCCGTTGGCGCCGATGATCGCCACCTGCTCACCACTGCCGATACGGAACGAGACCTCGGCGAACACCGCGCGCGCGGCTCCTGGGTAACGTTTGCCCAGGCCTTCCACCACCAGTGGCACCGGTGCATCCGACCATGGCACTGGCGCCGTGGAGTCAGCAAACGATCTGGCGGCGGCAGTCACCATCGATCGGGCGTGCGGAGTGGCGATCGCGGCCATCGTTCAGTTACCGAGGAACTCGGCGAACTCGGGATAGCCGATGGTGCGGTACATCGAGCGGACGTAATCGTAGGCGCTGTCCGCCGGCGCCGGGA
>JANPIY010000075.1:0-1529 GCA_031425255.1 Planctomycetota bacterium | reverse complement strand
CACCTCGCCCAGGCGGTGCTGAGCGGCGACGAAACCGGGCGTGCGGTCATAGCCAGGCGCGCCGCGCAGGGCGCCGCTGCAATCGAAGTTCCAGGCGTGGTAGGGGCAGACCAGGTGCGCGCCGGTGCCGCAAGCGTTGGTGGGGCTGGCGACCGGCGCGCCGCGGTGGGGACAGGCGTTGTGAAAGGCGTGCAGCGCGCCGCCGGCGTCGCGGGTGATGACGAGCGGGAAGCCGGCCACGGTCTGGGTGAACCAGGTGTTGGGTGTGGGCGCGTCCTCGACGTTGCCGACATAGAGCCAGCTGCGCGCGAAGAAGCGTTCGCGCTCCAAGCGCCACACCGCGGGGTCGGTGTACATGCAGGCGGGGAAGGTGTGGGCCTCGGCGAGCGGCGTCGGTCGCCAGTCACGCAGGAAGGTGGCGGTGTCGATGGCAGAGGACGCGGGCGCAGCGAACGGCATGGGCCGTCTCCCTGCGGGCCGTCCCGCATCGAGTACGCCGGCGGGTCGTCCGCGCCGGGATGGGTGCTGGCTTGGGAAGAGCACCGAGTGTGCCAGCGGCTCGCAAACGCGAAGGATCACGGGCGAGACGCCAATGCTAGAAAGCTAAGCGGATGGAGAGGCGACCCATGGGGTCGCGGTCCCAGGGGGCACACTAAGACCGCGACGCGATGCGTCACAGGAGCCAGCACGTTGAAGTCGTGGGTAGCGAAGCTCGCGCCTTGTGAGGCAAAGCTGCTTAGCTTTCCCGCAATGGCGAGACGCCCGTGGCACGGGCGCCTCGCCCGTGATCCCAGCCCTCGATAGACCCTGGGTCGCGATTGGCTCCCGGTTTGCTCAGTCCTCAGTGACAAAGCACGACGTGCCGCCCGCCGCGCTGATGCGCGCAGGCGCGCCGCCGGCGCCCGGGACGACCCGCTGCGCAGGGATCACCGCCCGGGACGACCCGGGCAGCAGGTCGCGCGGCACCCGCCGCCATCTGGTAACCGACGTCCCACTGCGCAGCGACCGACCAGACAGGCGCGCGCACATCCCGCATCCGCTCATTTTTTGATCCACACTTCGGAGGCCTCCATGCATCGCATCCTCTCCCGTATCCGCCACCTCGCCCTCGCTCTGATCGCGTTCGTCGCCGGCAGCGCCGCCGCCGCCGAGCCGCTGACCATCGGCTACAGCGACTACGTCTCGTACACCGCCTGGGAGATCGCCATCCAGAAGGGCTGGTTCAAAGAGGCCGGAGTCGACGTGTCCTTCGTCTGGTTCGAATACGCGCCGTCGATGGAGGCCTTCCAGGCCGGCAAGATCGACGCGGTGAATGTCGCCTCATCCGATCAGCTGGTGATGGCCGGCGCCGGCAAGAAGGCCAACAAGGCCATCCTCATCACCGACTACACCGCCGGCAACGACATGGTGATCGCCAAGCCCGGCATCACGTCACTGGCCGGATTGAAGGATAAGAAGATCGGCGTCGAGGTCGGCCTGGTCGACCATCTGCTGGTGCTCGAAGCCTTGAAAAAGGCAGGTCTCAAGCC
>JANPIY010000074.1:0-7263 GCA_031425255.1 Planctomycetota bacterium | reverse complement strand
GGCGGCCGAGGTGCGGTAGCTGGTCGATGGCGATGGCGGCGGGATCGAGCAGGGTCTCGGCGGCCGCGACCCGGCCCTCGATCTCGGTGAACATGCCCTCGGCCAGCGCCAGCACGCGCTCGCGCAGGTCGGCGCCATTGGCCGCCCCCGCACCGCCTGCGCTGGCGGTCTGGTGCAGGTAGGCCGGCAGGTAGCGCTCCTGGTAGTCGAAACGCGGCAGGTGCACGCGCAGCGCGGTCAGCCACGGCGTCGCACGCCCATCGCCGGTCATGGCGATGGCGAGCTGGAGGTGGCGCCCGACCAGGCGCCGGCTGGCGCCCGCCTGGGACTGCAGCAGCAGTTCGCTGCGGCCGCGGGCGCAGGCGGGATCATCGGCCGGCGCGACCAGCCCAGGGTGCCAGGGCAGTTCGCTCGGCAGGCCGCACCACGCCGGCGCCGGCTGCGCCTCCCAGTGCAGCGCGCTCCACGCCGCCGCATGCGCCGGGTCGTCGGGGTCGAGGTCGCTGGCGCGCGCATGGATGCGCAGGCTGGTGCCCGCCGGCACGCCGCCTTCGAGCACCAGGCGGTGCCAGCAGCAGCCGGCCATGCCGCTATCGAAACCACGGCGCATCTTGCTCAAGGCCACCCCATGGCGGCGGATCTGCGCCAGGGCGACGGCGCGCTGCGCACCATCGGCGGTGGCGTAGCGCACCTCGCCGTCGGCGGCATGCACCAGCCGCGGTCCCCACGGCGCGCGCGTCGGCACGCGCACCGGCAACAGCTCGGCATGGCTGGCGACCTCGGGCTGGCCGCCGCGGGCCGGCACGCGGGCGACGGCGCGCACCAGCGGCAGATCGCGTGCGCGGTTGCCACCATCGGCGGCGGCCGGCGAGACCAGCACGACGAAGGCGTCGGCGGCGCCGGCGAGTGCTACCGGCGCCGGCGCCAGGTCGCTCGCGGGCGTCAAGCCGTCGGGCAGCGGATGCGTGCTCCATGCCGCCTTCGCGTCATCGAGCGCCGCCGAGCGCAGGAACAGCACCGCGCGTTCGGCGCCGGCCAGCAGCAGCGCGAGGCGACCGTCATCGATCGGCTTGAGTGGGGTTGCGCCGGCCTCGCCTGCAGCCTGGTCACCGTCCTCGCTGTCCGCCGGTCCGGCCGGCGCGTCGCCCGGCAGGGGACCGTGGTCGACCACCAGGCCGAGCACGGCGCCGGCGGCCGGCAGCGCGACCGGGCCGGCGACCAGGCGCAGCGGATGCGGATTGGCCGGCTCGGGAATGAAGGTCGCGGGGTCGCCGATCCAGGGCATCGCCAGCGGCCCGCCGGCGGCGATGGCGAGCTGGCCGGCGCCGGCTAGCCACACGCGGTCGTCGTCCGCCACCCACACCCGCTCGGGCACGAAGGGCAGGTCGACGCGGTCGACCCAGCGCTGGCGCAGATGGACCAGTACCAGCTCGGCCCAGACGCCATCGACCGCGACCACCGCCAGACGGTCTTGCTCGCTGCCGCCGATGGCGACCTCGCTGAAACGTCCGCGCGTCGGCGCCACGGTGGCGAGCACGCCGACCGCATCGTCGAGCACCGCGCGTAGCGGCCGGGTGGCGGTCTCGCCAGCCAGCGCCTTGCCCTGCCACACGCGCAGGCTCTGGCCATCCTCGGCCAGGCGCAGCCAGCCGCCGGTGGTGTCCATCAGCCGTGGCTGGCGCGCCGCCCACGCCGGCGCTGCCGCCGGCGCACCACGCGGGACGCGCGGCAGATCCTGGCGGGCCAGGGCCAAGCCGCCGAGCATGGTGTCCCACTGCAGACGCGACGAACGCACGGCGACCTCGGCCGGTCCCAGGCGCAGGTGGAAACGCGAGGCGTTCACATCCATGGGCATCTCCCATGGAATGCCGAGCGGTGGGATTGCGGCATCTCAACCACGGGCGCCTCCGCTGGGGCAGCACTGCGCCGGGATCACCGGTGCCGGCACCGGCTTGGGACCTTCGACCGGAGGGGCTCCCGGTGCTGGCGGCTCGCCGGTGCCGAGGGTGACCGCGACCGCGGCGAGCTCGGGCAGTTCATAGTCGGCGAGTTCGATGCGGCCGTTGGCCAGCGGCTGCCAGCGGCCGGCCACCGGCGTGAACAGGCGTACCTGGTCGACCGCCAGGATGCCGTCGACGCGCGCCGCCACCGCCTCGATCTCTTCGCCATCGACGCGCCGGCCGAGCGGCCAGCCGCCGCCATTGGGACCGCCCGGTGGCAGCGCCCACAGCCAGCGCGTCACCGCCGCCTGCACCGCCGCGGTGACGCGCTCGCGCGCGGTCTCGTCGAGCAGGCTGACGGTCATGCCGACCGCCAGGCGGCGCCAGGCCGGGCTGAGGACGTAGAGTTCGGTGCCGATGGTGCGCCGGGATGCGAGGTGATCGAACACCTCGCGCAACATGCTGGCGGTGGCGCGCGGCGCGGCGGCGAGCGCGGGTTCGCCTGGCGGGAGCACGAACACCGCCACCGCTCCTGGAACGTCGCGTCTCGCCAGGGCCAGCGTTGGTACCGGCACGAACCCTGGGCGCGGCTCCGCGCGTTCGACCGCCGCGGTCGGGCAGGCCAGCGCGAGCGCGCGGAAATCGTCGGCGGTCACTGCGCGGTCGCGGTGCGACAACCACGACGACAGCCGGCGTTCGGCGGCGTCGACGCTCTCGCCATCGGTGCCGCCGCTGAGCGCCCATTCGTGGCGTACGGTATAGCGGCCGCCGGCGACCAGATCCTTCACCGTGCCGGCCGGCAGGTTGCCGAGGGCGCCGCCGCCAGCGCGGTAGCGCGCGGCGCGGATGCGTGCGCCTGCCCCAGGGCGCAGGCCGCGCACACCGTCGCCGAAGCGCACCAGCCCTTCCTTGGGATCGAGCACGGCGTGGCGGTGGTCGCTGCGGCTGCCGCTGAAACCCTCGACCAGCTGCCAGGCGGCATAGCCGGCGAGCTCCTGCACTTCCAGGCGCAGGCTGGCGGGATCGACGTCGCCGAGGCGCAGGCGCACCACCTGGTCGCTCTCGCCGGTGCCGCTGCCGAGCAGCTCGTCGCGGCGTTCCTCCTGCGCCACCACCTCGACCGCGTTGATGCCGAGCCAGGCCAACGCCAGCGTCGGCTCGTCGGGCGAGCGCAGGCGCAGCCAGGCCACCACGCGCGCCGCATCGGCCGCGCTCGGCAGCTCGGGTGGGCTGTCGCCGAAGCCGATGTACTGCGGGTCTTCCTGCAGCGGCGGCGGCAACGTGCCGAGATCGTTCGGCAGGCGCAGGCGGAGCACTCCTGGGCGGCGCGCGCCTTCGCTGCTGTCGGCGATGCGCTCGAGCGCCAGCGGGATGGTGGCGTGCCGCTGCTCGGGCGTGGCGGCGGCCGGCGCATCGGGATCGGCGATGATCAGGTCGACCGCGAGCTGGCGTGGCGAGCGCGTCCGTTCGGCCGCGCCGCTCTCGACCGCGCCGGCATCGCCGCTTGAGGCCGGCACCTCGTCGCGGGTGGCGACGCCCAGATTGATGCCGCGGCCGGCGAGCAGGCGGCGCGCGGTCAGCGGCGCCATGCCGGCGCGTGGCGGCAGCAGCAGGGCGATCCACGCGCTGTGGTCGACGGCGGTGCCGAGCTCGATGGGGTCGTGACCGAGGATGGGCGCATGCGCGGTGAAGGCGGTGACCGCGCCGCCGTAGGATTCCTCGAGCTGCGCCGCGCTGATGCCGCTGGCGGCCAGGGTGTCGGCGTCGGTGCGGCGCTTGAGCACCACCACCGCGCTCAGCGGCAGCGGCTGCAGTTCGCCGGCGGTCGACAGCCGCACGGCGCCGGCGGCCAGCGCCGTCCCGCTGGCCAGCGCCGGCGGCAGCGTGCGCTCGGGCAGCGCATCGATGCACAGCACGCCGCGCGCCGGCGACGCCGCGCGCAACGGTAGGCGCAGCAGATTGAGGAAGGCGCGGCGCTGACGTTCGGGAATGAGATTGGCGCGGTAGATCACCGTCTCGGCGAGGAAGGCCATGACGTCGACCATGGCATCGACCGGGTCGCCAGGGGAGGGCCCGGCCCACTCCGGCACGTGCGCGGCAAGGCGCCGGCGGCATTCCGCCACCAGGTCGTCGAAACGGCGATCGTCGAGGACGGGGACGTCAAGCGGCATGGATCCACCGGGGGGCAAGCGGGGCGCGGGAATTCATCGACCGACCTCCAGATCGATCGCCACCGTGCCGAGCATGGCGTCGTGGCGGGCGCGGTACTCGACGTGCACCGCCACCCAGGTCGGGCGGCGGACATCGGCCTCGACCCGCACCGCGAGCAGGATGATGCGCGGTTCGTGGCGCGTCAGCGCGGTGCGCGCCGCGGCGGCGATCAGGCCGCGGGTGGTCTCGTGGTTGGGTTCGTGCACGAAGCGGCGCAGGCCGGCGCCGAAGTGCGGCCGCATCAGGCGCTCCCCTGGGCTGGTCAGGAGGATGCCGACGATGCTCTCGCGCAGGGCCCGCTCGCCGCTCGACAACGCCAGGCGGCCATCCTCGATGCCGCTGAACAGCGGCCAGCCGACCGCTTCGCGTACGCCGGTGGGCGGGGTCATGGTGTCGCTCGCTCATGGCGTCGCTCGCTCATGGGTTCCCCTTCGGCGGCTTGCACAGCACCGGCAGGCGCAGGAACACGAACGGCAGCCAGCGGAAGATGAAGTCGAGCACGGAAAGGATGACCATCAGCAAAATCATCGCGCAGAGCGTGATCGCCGGGATGCTGAACGAGAACATCCAGCACAGCGCGCCGGCATCGAAGGAGCCCTTCTTGCCGTCCATGACGTCCGGGCGGATGCCGCCCAGGAGCTTGGCGAGGGCGTTGTCGGCGACGAAGTGCGCGTTGGGCAGCGCCTTGAGGTGGCGCAGCTTCGGCAGCGGGATGCGCAGCGGTCGGCCGAGGCGGCCGTCGTAAGGCGAGGCGATGCGGAACGGCCGGCTGCGCGCCGGGGACCAGTGCAGGCAGGTGCAGCCGCCGCAGCGCACGCGCGCGAACGGGCGCAGCACATACACATCATCGGCTTCGTCGGCGAAGCGCGGCAGGGCGACATCGCGATGCAGGCGGTCATGCAGCGCGGCGTGCGCCGCGACCTGCGCCGTGCGCAGGCGGGTGGCCCAGTCCTCGGCGACCTCGAGATCGATGTGCCAGTAGCCGCCAAACCCTGGGAACGGCAGGGCCTGCGGCGCCGTGCCCGCTTCGCGCTTGGCTTCGTCCCGCACCCAGTCGCTGAAGGTCTCGGTGCCGACCGACGCCAGCCAGTCATCCCAGCTCAGCGTGCGGCGCTCGAGCGTCAGCTGGCCGAAGATGGTCGGCAAGACCGAGCGCGCGCTGAAGCGCAGTTCGCTGATCAGCGCCGCGAGCGCGCGTCCGTCCTCGGTGGGCGGGCTCTCGATGCCGATGCGGTAGCGCAGCGCGAGCAGCACCAGCGTCCGGGCGAAGGCGTCGCTCGGCCGACGATCGTCGACCAGGCGCGCATCGGCGTCCTGCCACAGCGGCGTGGTCTCCTGCTGGCCGAACGGCCACGGCAGCTCGCGCAACACGCCGCTGGCCAGGGCGGCGCTGTCCTCGCCGGTCGGCGCGGTGCGGGTGTTGACCACGCCGGTGGTCCCGGCACCGACCGGGATGAAGCCGTAGAGCACCAGCTGGCCGCGCTGCGCGGGAGCGCCAGGCGGAGGTGGCAGGCGCACCGGGTGCATGGGGTGGATCAGCTCGCCGTCGAAGGGCGTCTGCGGCGAGGGCATGCGACCGTACAGGCGACGGCGGTCGGGATCGGCGTCACTGACGGCGACGTCCTCCCAGCCGAGCGCCACGCCGTGGCTGATGCGCCAGAACTGCTCGCCGCCCCTCGGCTTCACCCGGCGGATCACGAAGCCGGCTTCGATCACCGCGCGCGGATCGAGCGGCGTCGCCGCCTGTGGTCCGCAGCCGATGGCGCAGCTGGCGAGGTAGAAGGCGCGCTGCAAGGGCAGGCGCAGGCTGGGATGCCGGTCGCCATGGTCGCCGAGCGCATCGGCGTCGATGAAGGCCCGCGCCGCCGGCAGGCCCAGGTGTCCGGCCTGGAGGTCGGCGAGGAAGCGCTCGACGAAAGTGGGGTCGAGGTAGCGGTGCAGCGCCACCGCTTCATCGATGCCGGCGTGGTCGGCGCGGAAGCCGATGCCGTTGCTCACCGCGCGCAGGGGCACGGCGCGCCGGAGACCGCCAGCGTCGGCCGCCGTCCGCGCGGCGGAGCCCACGCTCAGGCCGATGCCGGCCGCGCTCCCGACGGGCAGGCTCACCATACGTTCCCCGCGCCAGGGGTGTAGCTCGTGCCCACCACCGCGGTGGCGATGCAGCTGTTCGCCTGCACCACGCCGCTGCACGTGACGATGCCGCTGTCGATGGTCACCGCGCCGGCGCTCAGCTTGATGGTGGCGCCGCGTAGTTCGATCTGGCCGGCGGCTTCGATGGTGACGTTGGCCGCGGCCGAGAGCGTGATCTCGGTCGGCGTGACCTCGATGCTGGTGCCGGCGAGCTCGATGGTGAGCTTGCCGCCGTCGCCGTCGGTGAGCGTGAGCTGGTTGCCATTGGGGGTGGTCACGCGCAGGCGGGGGCCGTCGCCGTCATCGAGCACCATCGCCATGCCCTGCGGCGTCACCGCGCCGTAGCGGGCGCCGATCTGGTCGAGCTTCTCCGGCACTGGACTGTCGCCGGTCCAGATGCTGCCGAGCACCACCGGCTGTTCCGGACTGAGGAAGGCCACCACCACCACCTCGTCGGTGCGCGGCAGCATCTGGATGCCGTAGCCGCGTCCGGCCGAGGCGGTGGCGACGCTGGCCCAGACCGCCAGGTCGATGCTGGCGAGGCGCACTTGCACGCGGCCGCGGCCCTGCGGATCGTCGACGTCGACGACCCGACCCAGGGTCAGGCCCTGCGGGGGCGCCGGCAGACGCTGCGTGCCCAGGCTCATGGCTGCCACCCGCCGCGCGCGAGCTGGACCAGCGTGCGGTAGCCCTGCACGCGGTCGAAGTGGTGGGCGGCATGGGTGATCAGCCAGTTGCCGGCGAAGCGCTCGGAGCAGCCGCCGAGGTCGAGCAGGCTGCCGGTGACCAGGCGCGCGTCGCCGCGGCAATCGGCCTCGCCGCGCAGGAAGGCGCCGGCGAGGCGACCGAAGGCGGCCTTCACCCGCGCGTTGGCGTCGCCCTGGCTGAGCGCCGCCGGACCGCCGAGGAAACCCTCCTCGCTCCAGCCCGCGGCGGTGGCCGCGCGCGCGCCGCTCTCGCCCGCCGGTGCCGGCGCCAGGGC
>JANPIY010000073.1:0-7111 GCA_031425255.1 Planctomycetota bacterium | reverse complement strand
CGGGAGCGAGGTAGTACTCGGTCGCGGCACTGGCACCCGAGAGTTCACGGACCAGGTAACGGTGGTTCTTCGGTACCGCGAATTCGTCGACCAGCACGTTGCCATCAGGACTGACCAGCACGACCTCGGGGCGCAACCAGCCATGGACCACGCCATGGCGGGCGGCCTCCTCCAGAGCCAAGGCGACCTGGCGGATGATGCCCATCGCATGTGGAGGGGCGAGCGCACGCCGACGCGCCAGCACGTGGCCGAGCGGTTCGTAATCGGGCGGATCGGCGTTGAAGAGCACCACCGATTCCTTGATCGGGGTCATCGCCACGAGGGGCAGGATGTAGGGGTGTTTGACCTGGCTGGCCAGACGGACGTGCGCCTCGAAATTGTCGCTGTAGCTCGGCTGCCGCATCAGCGCCGGATTGAGCGCCAGGGCGCGAAGGGTACGACCGGTGCTGCGCTCACGTACGCGGGTACGGCGACCCTGCGACGATTCGTCGAGCGGCGCCATGAGGTCGTAGCCTGGCACGTCGTAGGGTTGACTGAGTACCGGTGCCGAACCGCTTCCGGGCGTGCCGGCGCCCAATGCGCCGGGGGTGGCAGCCGGGGTCCGATCGGGCAAGGCCTGCATGCCGTAGACGCTGTCCTCACCTGGAGAGCGTGGCTTCTGGTTGCCCGCCACGGTGAGCGCCGAGGGCGCCGGGGCACGCGTCAGACCGCGATCGGGATCGACCACCTCCAGCGCAGAGCCACAGATGCCGCAGGCGTACACCGCACCGATCTTGGCGTCGGGGACCTCCAGCATCGCCTGGCAGCGGAAACAGGAGATCAGCCATGAACCGGCTGCCGAGGGCGGCGGCACCGCCGCCGCGCTGCTGGGTACGTTGCCCGAACGACGCACACGATCGAGCACCAGGCTGGTGATCTGCTGCATGGTCTCCATGACGCCATTGCCATCGACCGCGACTGCGGACTGGCTGGGCCAGCCGCGGACATTCATCAACGGTTCGAGTTGCTCGCGTTTGAGCGCGGTGGGCAGGTCCTGCTTGTTGTATTGCACCACCAACGGGAGGTCGTCAGGCAGACCATGATGGCGGAGGTTGCCCAGCATCTCGTTCATCGCTTCGATGTTCTCATCGAGCGCCTCACGACGGCTGTCGGCGACGAACACGATCGCATCGGCGCCCGCCAGTACCGCGCGGCGGGTGGCAGCATAATAGCTCTGGCCGGGAATGGTGTAGAACTCGAAATGGACGCGGTGGCCGTTGACCTCGCCAGCATCCATCGCCAGCAGGTCGAAGCGCAAGGTGCGTTCGCTGTGGGTATCGACCATCACCAGGTCACCCGCAGCGTGGCTGGGCACGCGATCGTGGATAATCGTCAGGTTGGTGGTCTTGCCCGCCATTCCTGGGCCGTAATAGACCACCTTGAGCACGATCTCGTTCGCCGCGGCATTGATACGCATAGGGTTCCTCTCGTTCTCCGCTTGCTAGATCGCCGTCTGCACACCCGCTGATGCGGGGGCGGGACGCTTGAACAATGACAACACCACCAATATCCCGACACCTCCCGATATTCCTGCATCAGCGATGTTGAAGGTCGGCCAGACGTAATTGATGCCGATGATATTCAGATCGACGACGAGAAAATCCCGGACTCCATGTAAGGGCCCCCATTGGGTCAGCACGCGATCGATGGCGTTGCCGAGGGCGCCCCCCAGGACCGCGCCGAAGGCGAGATTCTCCCAGGCACCACACGTGCGGAACTGTTTCCACCACACCCAGGTCAGCAAAGGCAGCAGGACCAGGGTGACCAGCGTGACCACCAGCGGCATCTGATTGCCGATGCCCCAGGCGACGCCGGTATTGCGATGGTGGTCCAGCCAGAAGGGGAGTGATGCGTGGGGGAGGCTGAAGATCCACACCTTGGTGACCTGATCGGCGATCAGGACGACCAGCAGCGCTGGCACGAACCAGCGCGCCCAGGGACGGAAGGGGACCTGGACATGCGACCCGGCGTGGGCGTCGTTCATGCCCGCCCCCAACTCCCGGGCCGACTCCTCATGTTCACCATAAGTCTCTATCCTACATCACCACGCACGGGTTTCGGCGGGTCGTGGGCGCAGGCTAGCGACGGCTCGGGAAATGCACAAGCCAATCGGGCCCACGCGTGGCGTGCATCCTCATCCGGACATCTTGATCTGTCCCCGACGGTCCGAGACTGACGCACCTCCAAGGAGCGCGCCACGTGACCACCCCCGCTGCCAAGCCGTCTGCCCTGTTCCAGAATTACGGTCGCGCCGAGGTGTGTTTCGTCCGTGGGCAGGGGGTGTACCTCACCGACACCCAGGGGCGGACCTACCTCGACGGCTTTGCCGGAGTGGCGGTGTCGACCCTCGGGCACGCACATCCCGGGTTGACCCAAGCCATCAGCACGCAGGCCGCGACCCTGATGCACTGCTCGAATTATTACACCGTCAGCCAACAGGAGGATCTCGCCAGGCTGATCGTCGAGGCGGCCTTCCCAGGGCGGGTGCTGTTCTGCAATTCCGGCACGGAAGCCAACGAATGCGCCTACAAACTGCTGCGCTTATGGGGCAATCTGCAGCATGGCGGGCGCAAGACCCGCATCCTCGCCTTTCAGAATGGCTTCCATGGGCGCACCATGGGCTCGTTGTCAGTGACCGCGAATCCCAAGTATCGCGAGCCTTTCGCCCCCCTGGCGCCCTGCGAATTCCTCCCATACGGCGATCTGTCGGCACTGGAGGCCGCATTCGCCGCGGGGGACGACATCTGCGGGGTGTTCGTCGAGCCGATCCAGGGCGAGGGCGGCGTGATCGTACCGCCGGCAGGATTCCTCGCCCGGCTGCGGATCCTCTGCAGTACGCACCAGGCGCTGCTGGTCGTCGATGAGATCCAGACCGGATTCGCCCGCACCGGCGCTTTGTTCTGCCATCAGCACGAAGGCCTGGTCCCGGACATCATGACCATGGCCAAGGGCCTGGGCGGCGGCGTCCCGATCGGCGCGGTGCTGGCCAGCGAAGCGGTCGCCAGCCTGATGAAGCCGGGCATGCACGGCACCACCTTCGGCGGCAATCCGCTGGCCTGCGCCGCCGGTCTGGCGGTGGTCGCCGAAGTCACCCGCACCGGCTTCGTCGCCTCCGTCGCCGCCCGCGGCGAGCAGCTGATGGCTGGACTGGGCACCCTTTTCGGTGCCGCCCAGGTCAGGGGTCGGGGCCTGCTGGTCGGCGTCCAACTGGCGTACGACCCCATGCTCCTGGTGAAGGCCGCGCGCGACGAGGGCCTGATCGTCGGGCCCTCGGGCAACAACACCCTGCGCCTGGCGCCGCCACTGATCATCGATGCGGCGCAGATCGATGAACTGCTGGAGCGGCTGGGTCGGGCGGTGAAGCGGGTCTAGACAGCCATGCGGAGTGCGGCGTTCTCCGGGGGGACGTCACCGTGCCCTAGGGGAGGTCCGGTCCGACGCTTGCGCCTTCCGACCGACGCTGCATGCGGCTCGGCCGCCGCCCGCTGTGCGCCCATCCATTCCCCCGCATTGACCCTTGGCCAGCCGCGTCTATCTTTCCGCCCCCCTTCCCCCCGAGGAGTGCCCATGGCCACTGCCACCCTGCCCCGTAGCGCCCAACTCCTGACTGGTAACCAGCGTCCCACGCTGGCTCAGATCCGCCTCCTGCGTCGTATCGCCGTCCAGGACGTTGATGAGCACCGCAAGCTCGCCGCCGCCCTGCAGGATGGCCTGGGTGGTCTGAAGGAAGATGCCAAGGTGCGCAAAGGCATCCTCGCCTTCGCCCTCGGCCACTTCAGCGATGCCGAAGAGGCGGTCGATGGAACCGACGCGTACAATCAGGCTCTGATCGGCCTGATCTACCACGAGCTCGGTGAACACGCCGATGCCAAGATCCACTTCACCGCGGCGGCCAAGAGCCTGCCGGAAGCGAAGATCGAACTGGTCCGCACGCTCCTCGACGGCGATCAGAGCGATGAGGCCGAGAAGGCCCTCGCCAGCGTCCCCGAAGGTGCCGACCGCGAGTTCCTCACCGGTCGCCTGAACGAGGCCAAGGGCAACACCGAAGCCGCGATCAACGCCTACGAATCCGCCCTGGAAAAGGAGCCCGAACACGTCGAGGCCGCCTTCCAGCTCGGCGTGCTGCTCGATCGCATCGGCGACGACGACATGGCGCTGGAGTACTACTCGGTGTGCGCCGACGTGCACCCGCACTACGTCCCCGGCATCACCAACCTGGGCATCCTCTACGAGGAACGCGGCGAATCGAACGCCGCCATCGACTGCTTCCGTCAGGTGCTGGCCTATAACCCGCGCGATCGTCGCGCGCTGATGCTGCTGCGCGACGCCAAATCGAGCCGCACGATGTATTACGACGAGCGCGAAGAGCGCGAGCGTGAGCGCATGGAAAAGATCATGCGCACGCCGGTCAATGATTTCGAGCTCTCGGTGCGCAGCCGCAACTGCCTGGCCAAGATGAACATCTTCACCCTCGGTGATCTGCTCAAGATCACCGAACAGGAGATGCTCTCCTACAAGAACTTCGGCGAGACCTCGCTGAAGGAAGTGAAGGAGATGCTGGCCGCCCGCAATCTCCGCCTGGGCATGTTCCGCGATGGCGAGGAACGCTCGATCACCAAGGCCGACCAGAAGGTCCTCGGTGAGAGCGTCGAGAAGCTCGAGCTTGGCAACAAGGCCCAGCAGATGCTGGAGAACCTCGGCGTCTCGCGCATCGGCGACCTGGCGCAGTACAGCGACCTGGACCTCTACAAAGTGCCGCTCAGCGGCCAGAGCGTCCTGCAGGAACTGTCGACCGCCCTCGGCGCGTTCGGCGTCAGCCTGCCGCGTCCAGACATCAAGGCCTGAGCCTACCGTTCGCGAGCTGATCGACGCCCCCGCCGGCCCGCCGGCGGGGGCGTCGTGTTTTAATCGGCACCCTCTATCACACCGAGGCCACAACCAGATTGCCCCTAGCCGGCTGGCAGCCGGCGGTCCTCGACCTGCAGGGCGAGGGCGCCGACGGCCTGGGTCTGGCAACGCTGCACCTGCACGAGGGACGTTACCACCAGGTGCGGAAGATGTTCGCTGAACTTGGAGGCGAAGTCGTGCGTCTGCATCGCGATCGCATCGGCGGCCTGGAATTACCGACGGATCTCGTGCCGGGGCAGATGCGCGAGATCACACCCGAAGAGTTGGCGCGCATGACCGCGGTCGATCAGGCGTGAGCACAGAACTGTTCCTGGCCGACTGAAGTCGCGCTCCCGGGGGAGAATCGTGATCCGCACATTTCCGGCTGGATCCAAGGGCGGCAGCCCTTGGCGGGCGTAGCGGGCAGAGCCCGCGAACAACGATCCCCCGAGGGCGCCTGCGCGCCCGAGCGGGGACCAGGCTTGGTCCCGCGTAGCGGGACATCCCGGCGCAGCCGGGGTCGCACCAGGCTGATCCCCGCGCCCCGCGGGGACCGCCGCAGGCGGCGAGCGGCGCAGCCGCGAAGTCAGACTGGGGCGCAAGCCGCAGCTCTGAGACACCGTCCTCCTACCATCCCGAAAAAGCACAGTGCGCCCGCAAAATCCCTTTGTGGGGCTGGAACGTTGGGCGTATAGTCCAGGCATGCAGCAATTGTACGAACTGAATGTGCGCAGTTGGCGCACCGAACGTTCGTTGGAACTGGGGCGGCAGGCCACCCTCGATGATGTGCCCGAGGAGCTGCTCGACCGGTTGGTCGAGCATGGCTTCACCTGGATCTACCTCATCGGCATCTGGCCAACCGGCCCCAGCAGCCGCGAGGTCTCGCTGCGCGATCAGCACCTGCGTACCTATTTCAGTGAAGTGCTGCCCGGCTTCTGCGACGACGACGTCTGCGGCTCGCCGTTCATGCCTGAGTCCTACACCGTCGATGCGGCGCTGGGCGGCGAAGCCGCCCTCGCCCGCTTGCGCGAACGTGCACGCGGCGCTGGCATTTCACTGATGCTCGACTTCATCCCAAATCATGTCGGCCTCGACCATGCGTGGATGCGCGACCATCCGGACTTCTGCATCCAAGGCGATGAGCACCGCCTGGCGGCGCAGCCGGACGCCTGGTGCCGGCTGCACGGGCGGATCTTCGCGCACGGCCGCGACCCGTTCTTCGCGCCGTGGAAGAACTCGGTGCAGCTCGATTACAGCAACCCACGCCTGCAGGAGGCGATGATCCAGGTCGCCTCGACCATCGCTTCACGCTGCGACGGCCTGCGCTGCGACCTGGCGATGCTGCTGCTCAAGGACGTGTTCGAGAACACCTGGAAACGTCCGATGCAGCCGTTCTGGCGTAAGTGCCTGGACCGGGTGCGGGCGGAACATCCAGGCACCCTGTTCATGGCCGAGGTGTACTGGAACCGCGAGTACGAACTCCAGCAGGCCGGCTTCGATTTCACCTTCGACAAGATCCTCTACGACCGCCTCCTCTCCGGCGACGCCGAATCCATCCGCGCCCACCTGCGCGCGACCCGCGACTATCAGAAGCACTGCGTCCGCTTTCTAGAAAACCACGCGGAACAGCGTGCGGCCATGCGCTTCACCTCGCCAGCGCACCACCGGGGGGCGCTGCTTCTGACCGGCCTGGTCCCTGGGTTGCTGTTGTGCAATCACGGCCAGGACGAGGGCCGACGTTTGCACGCGTCGTATCACGCCAACCGTCGTCCGCCGGAACAGGGATCGGCGGAACATCGCGACGCCTACCGCGACCTGATGCACCTGTTGAGTGAACCCGCGCGCCAGAACGGTAACTGGCAGCTGCTCGAGCCGCTGGGCCACGACTCCCCGCTGGTCGGCTGCCTATGGACTCTCCAAGGGCATCATTCCCTGGCGCTGGTCGTGAATGCAGGCTGGCACCACGCACACGGCGCCGTCCAGGCAGGACCATTGATCGAACGCGATTGCCACCTGCAGCAATGTTTTGCCGCCACCGCACCGGTATTGGTCAAGGCCGAAGCGTTGAAGCACGGTGGGCTGGCGGTGTCCCTCCCCCCCTGGGGCTCCTTGGCGTATCGGGTCCTGCCGCTGCGCTAGCGGCGGCTCGCGCCTGCGGCCGACGTCGCGGCTGCGCCGCTCGCCG
>JANPIY010000072.1:0-3697 GCA_031425255.1 Planctomycetota bacterium | reverse complement strand
GCTGCCCAAGGACTTTACCAGTGCCCTGTTCTACGCGTTGATACAAGGCGCGGCAGACTTCCAGGCGGTGGTTTCCGCTGACGACGATGAACTCCTTCGAAGGCTCGGGCCATGAGCGGCTCCACCATTGATGCTGAAGAGCGAGATCTCCGAGAGCGCCTTTTGCGCGCACGAAGACAGCGTTTGGACACATTCCCTCGTGACGGCCTGCTCTGGCTGGTGGTGCCGCCTTTGTGGCCCGAAGCCATTGCCCTCACGCAGCTGCCCACCGGGACCGAGCCGGTAGCGGAGTTCTTGCGACGGGCGGTGGCCGCGGGGATTTGCGAATGCAGCGTTGGCCGCGATGGGGTTCGTTATGCCGCCACCGTCGCTGGGCGGGCGGACGTGCTCGCGGGCTCCGTCAATGAAGCAGTGCACATACTGCGCCACATCGTCACCATATTTCCCCCCACGGCGGTGCCGCCACCGGCACTTGCACGCTGGCTCGAACTCGTCGGCTCGCTCTTCGTCACCAAGAGCACCTTCAGCAGCAGCAGTACGCACGCCACCCTCAGCACCTCCAGCGCCTCCAGCACCAGCTCCATTCACCTCGACGCTCCGGCCGAACTGATCCACCACCACATAGGTGCGCTGCTTAAGGCCGGCGACACCGGGACCGCCATGGCCTGGCTCGACACCGGAGCGCTGTTGGCGCAGGTCATCGGGGGCCGCCTTGAAGCGGCGGTGCGCATCGGCAATCGGCGTCTGGAACTGGCCTATCGCCGCACCCACGATGCGCGCCATCTCGAACACTTCCTCGAACGGCGCGACCAGATCGCCGCCTTCGACGCCTTGCTGGGCGGACCCGACGATTGTTGGGCACTGCACTACCTCGGTGCGGGCGGAGTCGGCAAGACTATGCTACTGCGCTTCCTCTGCCGGCATGCGCAAGGACCGGTGAGCCGCACCGATTTCGATTACATCAGTCCGGACTATCCCCTGCGCCGGCCTGGGCAGTTGCTGCTGGAACTGGCCGATGATCTGCGCTCCTTCGCCAGCGATGAACGGCAGGAGAGCCTGTTCCAGGTGTTCGCGGAATTAGCGAGGGACTTGCACGACGCGCTCGCGGGAGAGCCCCCCGCGAGCGATCCGCTCGCCAACCTGCACCGCCACGAATTTGACAAGCTGCTGCGCGCCTTCGCCGATTGCCTGCGTGCGCTGCCGCAGCCGGTGGTGCTGATCCTCGATACCTGCGAGGAACTGGCGAAGCTCAACCCGACCGGATCCTTCCAGCCCGGCGTGGCCGCCACTTTCGAGATCATCGAGCGCCTGCACGATTCGCTGCCGTCGCTGCGCGTGGTGTTCTCCGGCCGGCGACCGTTGGCACCCGCGGGTGCCGGTTGGCGGCTGGGCGATGGTGCCCGCGCTGGGCGCATCGGCGTGCTGCCCAATGAACGGCCCTACTTGTTGCTGCACGAGATCCGTGGCTTTGATCGCGATGAGGCCGAGCGGTACCTGAGCGAGATTGCCAAGCTCAACCTGGCTGAAGACCTGCGCGCAGCGGTACTGGCACGCAGCGGTGAGGCCACCGGCGGATGCGATATCGTGCGCACTGGCCAGCTCGCGGGAGCAGTGGACGGCAAGGCGGATGCACATGGCATTCAATGACCAGCCGTATTATCCACGCGAAGAAGCGCTCTTGCGGCGGCGGGAGAATGAACGCTCGCGTCCGTTCGATCCCAGACCCGAGACACCGGCCGAAATCCCGGACCCACCACCAGCGGACCCGAGCAGCGATCAAAGGTACAACCCCTTCGATCTGGGGCTGTACGCCGATTGGATACGTGAGGATCCCTCGGTCACCACTAAGGCCCTGACGAAAGGTGAGGGGGATCCCTATGTGCAGCTGCGCATCATTCAGCGCCTGCGCGATCCGCGGGTACGCGACAGCCTGCCGGCGGTGGTCTTGCTCGAGCGCTTCGACCGGGCGCTGCTACTGCCCGCATTGGGGCTCGATGATGAGGACGCCGCAGTGGTCTGGCGTGAACTCGCCGCGCAGGAGTGGATCGAAGCCCAGCATGACGAGGTGCTCCGAACCCTCTTCCTGACCGTCGATCGCAATCTCCTGCCACGCCTGCGTGCCAGTTTGATCGACCCGACGCCCGGAGCAGCGGTGGCGGTGTGCTCACGTTTGGCGGGGCCACTGGTAGAACTGGTCCGCAGTCGCCAACTGTGCGACCTCGGTGTCGACCACGTGAGGGCCGCACTGCGCCTGCTGGATCCGACGACAGCGGCCGAGGTCTGGGAGCAGGCGGAACGCCGCATCGGCACCGAGGCGGATTGGGTCTGGGCACGCGACGTCTGCGGCCGTCTCCTGGGCGACCCGGTCATCTCTACTGGGCCGCTACGTGGGGCGTTGCTCATCGCGCAACTCGCTGCCCTCACGCGGCTGCAACCCGACGCCGCCGACCTCGCCGAGGCATGGCTTTCGGCCGGGATCGCCGCCCAGGCGCATCCCGATCGGCGCACCGCCACCTGGCTGGTGATGCGGGCGCGGATCGGATCGTTGATCGCGTCGCTGCGCTGGGGGCGACCGCCGACGCAGGACCTCTTTCTCGCCACGTGTGATTCCATCAAACAGGTGTTCGCCTCGCCCCCACACGATGAATCCGCGCGCTGGCGACAGGCTCAAGCAGCGGCCAGTGCCACGGCGCTGCTGGAGGCGCTTACGGAATGGGGTGAGGCGGCTGATGACGCGACCTATGACACCTTGCCCTGGCAGGAGTGGCCGCCTGGAGAGCTGGGTGTCGGGCCATTGACCGCCCTCACCGATGAGGCGTATCCGGGCCTGGCTGCCTGCATGCGCTCCTTACGCGCGCGCTGCATGCTGCGATGGAGCGCCGCCACCACCCGTCCGGCCGGTCCTCCGACCACCGGTGACCCTGAGGGCTCGCAGCGGGAGGGTTCCTGGTCGAGACGTGGCGGCGGCGGGTCATTCGGACTGAGCGAACTCACTGCTGCGGCTGAAACCACCCCGGCCGATACGGGTGGAATCTGGCATGACTGGACACCTCCCGGACATCTGGGCGATCGACTTCGCCTGGAACTGGTGCGGGTGCAACTCACGCGCTTGCAGCACGTCGCCCAGTCCACTGCTGGATCCTCCGGCATCGATGGTGATCGACTGACCGCTGCCCTGCTGATGGCGCGGCTCGATGCCGGCCTGGTGCCGCTGAACGAGCTCATGCCGCTCCAGACGCGAATCCTGATGGGTTCAGCGACACCCCTCTGCAATGCCCACCACACCGTCCCGCCGCTGGGTGCGGCCGTGGTACGCGGGCTCGCCGCGCTCGGGGTGGATTCGCTGCGGTTCGCGACGACGGCGACGTCCGCGGCGGCGGAGCTTCCGCAGTCGGATGAGCGGGCGCTGTTTGCGGAACGTCTCGACGGACTGCGTCGGATGCGCTCACGGCACGTCATGCGGCTGATCTCGTCAGGGGGAATGCCGTCGGGCGGCAACCAGGTCCAGGGACGTGAAACCATGGCCGTGATCTTCGGCACCGCCATGAACCACCTTGGCGACCTCCGGCAACAGCTTGCATCGCGTGCCACCTCGGCAACCCGCCACGACTGGTGGCGCGGGATCATCGTGTTGTCCGTCGCAGGTGTGGCCTCTGCGAAAAGTTGCGGTGCGGAGTTGCAGAGATCAGCCGCCGAG
>JANPIY010000071.1:0-3653 GCA_031425255.1 Planctomycetota bacterium | reverse complement strand
CGGCGAGCCACTGCGCCTGAGCGGGGTGATCGAGGTCGAGTTCGACGTGGTGTCGCTGGTGGTGCGGACGTGTGCCCGGTGCGCCACTCCGCTCCACGCTTCAGGGGAAGGATGATCTTCCCGCATTCATTCTTCCTCACGGCAGAGCTGCCACCGCCACCACTCCACAGAAGCCGACCATGACCAATGCCCGACCGATCCCTGACGGGTTCCATAGCATCACGCCCTATCTCATCATCCGCGATGCGGCGGCGGCGATGGTGTTCTACTCCCGTGCCTTTGGCGCCACGGAGATCCTGCGCCTCCGTGGTCCCGCCGGCGAAGTCGTGCATGCCGAGATGCGCATCGGCGATTCGGCGATCATGGTGGGAGAGGAGTGCGCGGCCTGGGAGGCCTTCAGTCCACCCCACTTCCAAGGCACGCCGGTGACGATCTGCCTCTACGTCGCCGATGTCGATGCCGCGTTCGCGCAGGCGACGGCGGCCGGCGCGACGGTGAAGCGTCCGCTCACGGATGAATTCTACGGCCATCGCACCGCCCACCTGAGCGATCCTTTCGGTCATTCCTGGCATCTGGCCACCCGCATGGAGGAGCTGACGCAGGAGCAGATGCAGCGGCGGATGGAGGATCTGATGCGGCACCAGGGGCAGCAACAGCAACAGCAGCAGCAGTGATACTGGGAATAGGAGTGGATTTGGCGGCATCCGGGCCACCGCACCGTTGGTGCCCTCGCGATCGCTCCATGGCGGAACCAGCGCATGCACCATCCACGCCCAGCACGTTGGCAAAACCGTCACCAGGCGATATTCCCCACCGCATGATTACAGGTGCCGCTGATGTCGTTGTCCGCTCCTTCCCTCTGGCGAGCGGGCGACACGGACGTGCGCCGGGTGTGCTGACGCCGCTGCGCGTGAGCCTCGCACTCCTGTTGGTGCTGATGCTGCCGGCCGAGGAGGCTCCGGCCTGGGTCACCGAACTGCGCTCCGCGGTCAGCGACGAGCTCGCGGCGGAGGCCCTGCCGCTCGCGCACGTCCTGCCGGCGATCGAAGTCACCAGCACCTATGATCCGGATGCCGGAAGGATGCAGGGCACGCTGCGCGCGGCACTCTTCAACGATGAGGACGAGGCCTGGAACGAAATCGGCTTCGTCCTGCATGCCAACAACGCGGTCTCCTATGTCGGTTCCTCGATCGCCATCACGCAGGCGCGCGTCGCCGGCAAGGTGGTCGAACACCGCCTGGTGGAGGATGGGCGCGGCGTCCTCCTGCCGCTGGCTGAAGCGCTGGGACCAGCGGCATGGATAACCTGTGAGATCGATTTCGTCACCGTGGTGCCGGCCAGCGGCGGACGCCTCGGCCTGCTGTCACGGGATGCTGATGCCCATCACCTGTATAGCTGGTTGCCCGAGCCAGCGGTGCGGCGGGGTGCCTGGCGCTTTCCCGCCCTGACGGCGATGTCGGACCCGTCCTACGTGCGCGCCTGCGATTACCGCTGGCGGCTGCGCGTGCCCGCGGCCTGGACGCTGGTGGCCGGCGGTCGGGAGACCCGGCAGGCCGACGGCGGCTGGCTGGTGCATGCGCCGCGTACGCGCAACCTGGTGGCGTGGCTCAGCGCTCGGCCGGTGCAGGTCCTCAGTCTGACGCCTACCTCCGGGCCGGTGGTGCGGGTCGCCTTCATCGGCAAACACACCATCCAGGCGGCCTTCTGCCTGAGCATCGCCCGCGACACCCTGGCCATCGCCAGCGAGATGTTCGGCGCCTATCCGCGCCGCAGCTACGATGTGGTGTTCACCCCCTTCAGCGGCGAGGTGGGCGGCATGGAGGCCAGCGGTATGACCTTCCTCCACCGCACGCAGTTCGACCGTCTCGACTGGCGGCGGCGCGATCCGCTCATGGAAGGTGGGAACGCGCTGCTGCATGCCACCATCCACGAAGTCCTGCATTCGTGGTGGTATGATCAGGTCGGCAACGATACCGGTGTCGATCCCTGGCTCGACGAACCGCTGACCGAATGGAGTTCCTGGTATGTGGTCGAACGCCTGCGCGGTCGCGAGGCCATGCAACGCCACATCGGCGCGCGCCTGCCGGCGCTGATGGTCATCGCCAAGGATCTACTGCCGCTCGCCAGTAACGGCGAACAGATGAGCGAGATGCAGTTCGGCATCCTGCTGTATATCCGCGGCCCGTGCCTCTACGAGGCGCTGCGGGCCAGGGTCGGCGAAGCGGATTTCTTCGCCGCCCTCCGACGCTGGTATCGCGAGCACGCGGGTGGGGTGGTCACGCGCGCGGATTGGGATGCGACCTTCCTGAGCCTCTTACCGCTGGCGGAGCGCGCCGCGTTCGCCCATAGCTGGATCGACAGCGCAGAGGATCCGCTGCCGGCCCAGCTCGACACCATCCTCAAGGAGGGCCAGGCGGCCCAGCTGCGGGCGCTGCTGGAAGCGGCACGCACGCCGGCACCCATTCCGACACCGGCGCCGATCCCCGCACCCGCCACCCCACCGGCGGCTGGCCAGCCGGCACCCTGATCACCAGCGGTTCATCCGCGCGGGGTGGTGCGACGAGTCGCCGGCTGGCAATCGGTCATCGCCGACGACCCTGTCCGCATGCGCATCACCACCCGGCGTCCCCAGCGTGAACAGGTCGCCCGCGATCCGCTGTCCTCGCTGACCTGCTTCCGCCGCAAGGCCGAGCACTATCCGTTCGATTGGCATGCCCATTCCGAGATTGAACTGACGCTGATCATCAGCGGGCGCGGCCAGCGTTTCGTCGGCGACCACGTCGAACACTTCACTGCCGGCGATCTGGTGCTGGTGGGGCCCGAGACGCCGCACACCTGGGCTTTCGATCCGGCGGTTACGCCGATGGAGGCGGTGGTGGTGCAGTTCGCTCCCACCACCTTCGCGCCCGGACCTGGGGAGTTCCGCACGTTGCCGGTGCTGTTCGCCCGGGCGCGACGTGGCCTGCGCGTCGATGGCCCGCTCCGCCAGCGGATCGCCGAAGAGATGATCGCACTGGTCGCCTGCGACGATGCCTTGGAACGCTACGGTCGGCTGGTGGCGATCCTGGCCCGCTTGGCGGCGGCGCGTTCGCTCACGCCACTGGCCCTGGGGGTGACGACGCATGATCAGGATCCCCAGGTCGAGCGGCTGCTGGCCGGCCTGCGCGAGGATCCTTCCGCCACGGTCGCCACGCTGGCGCGCCGGGCGGGCATGCAGGCCAGCGTCTTCAGCCGCTGGTTCCGCCGCGAGGTCGGTAAACCCTGCGTGGTCTACCTGGCGGAACTACGCGTCGGCCTGGCCTGCGAACGCTTGCTCGCCAGCGAACGCAGCGTGCTCGACATCGCCTTCGCCAGCGGCTTCCGCAACCTGGCGAACTTCAACCGCTGGTTCCGTCGGGTGAAGGGCATGAGCCCGACGGAGTACCGGCGGATGGCGGAAGCGCCGATGTAGTCGCCCTGAAGACACCGATGAACATCCGCCTCGCGGCACCGTATCAGCTCGACCATCTGTCGCAGCGGTCGTGACGACCGCTGCGACGCCCGTCTCATCGAGTCAGGAATCACCAAGCGCATCACCCACGTCCCCGCCCACCACGCAGCGCTCGTCGGCTTCGGCGTCGGCAACAGCGCCGCCCCAGCCCACCCGGGCCGGC
>JANPIY010000070.1:0-2544 GCA_031425255.1 Planctomycetota bacterium | reverse complement strand
AGGGCCGCCCTTGGCCAGGGATGGATCCGCGAGTGCATCCAGACGCAGGCCGGTGATGCCGGTGAGCGTGGTCACCAGGGCGATGGTCAAGGTCTCGTGATCGGGATTCTTGCCCGAGAGCAGCAGGGAGCCATCCTCCTGCGCCGTGATGGTCGCACCGCCAGCGGAGCGGGATTCGACCGGGGTCTGCACCACCCAGGGGCCGGCGCCCGCTGTGATCGCGGGCTCGGCCGCGGCGAAACGCTGCGGCAGCTCGTTGCGTTCGTAGCGGCTGAGCGCCTCGTCGAACGGAGCGTGTTCCGCGCGGAAGGCGGCCAGGCGCTCTGCAAAATCAGCGGGCGTCACGTCGCGTTGGATTTCACTGCGCACCGTGGTGGTGAAGGTCGCGAGCAGTTCGTAATACTCGCGTTGACGGATCGGGTCGAGCTTGTGGTCATGACAACGGGCACAGGCGACGGTGGTGCCGAGCAGGGCGGTGAAGCTGGTGCCCAGCATGTCGTCGAGCGCGTCGTAACGCGCCTTCGCCACCTCGTTCTTGGTGATCTGGGTCGGCCACACCCCGGCGGCGAGGAAGCCGGTCGCATCCACCGCCAGCGGCTGGTCGGGCGCGACTTCATCACCGGCGAGCTGCCACGTGGCGAAAGTGGTGAAGGGCAGGTCGTCGTTGAAGGCCTTGATGACGAAGTCGCGGTAGTGGTAGGCGGACGGACGGTCGTAGTCCTGCTCATACCCGTGGCTCTCGGCGAAACGTGCGAGGTCGAGCCAGTGCCGCGCCCAGCGTTCACCGAAGCGCGGACTGGCGAGCAGGCCATCGACGATCCGTTCGAAGGCGCGGGGCGACAGATCGCGGACGAAGGCATCGACCTCCTCCGGCGTCGGCGGCAGCCCGGTGAGATCGAGGAAGACGCGCCGGATGAGCGGCGCGCGATCGGCAGGCGGGGCCGGCGTGACCTGCACAAGGTCTTGCGCCGCGCGGATGAAGCGATCGATCGGAGTCGGCGCCGACGCCTCATCGCGCACACTCGGCACCAGCGGGCGTTGCAGCGGGCGGTAGGCCCAGTGGTTCTTCACCGTCGCCACATCGAAACTGGCCGCCTGCGCGGGTGCCTCGACGCGGGGATCGGGAGCGCCACGTTTCACCCACTGCTCGAAGTCGGCCACCACCGCTGGCGGCAGCCGCTCCTTGGGCGGCATCTCGAGGTCCTCGTCATGGTAGCGGATGGCCTTGATCAGCAGCGAGCGGTCGGGATCGCCGGGCACCAGCGCCGGACCCGACTCGCCGCCGGTCAGGATGCCCGCGCGCGAATCGAGATGGAGTTTGGCCTTCACCTTCTTCGCTGCGCTGTGGCAGTCCTGGCATTTCTCGACCAGCACCGGGCGGATCTTCGCCTCGAAGAAAGCCACTCCGGCAGGGTCGGACGGCGGTTCGACCGCACCGAGTAAGCACACCAGGAATGACAACAGGCCGGAGCGCAGGGCGGGGAACATGCCCATGAGCATACCCGAAACCGCCCTACGGCCATGGGAGATCTCGCGCCAGTCATGTCTTTTCGCGGCATAACGATCCAGAAGCGAGGTCAACGATGGAGCCAGCGCGCGGTAGACTGAGCAGCCCATGAAGCACGTCGAACGCACGCAGCCTGAACTCGACCATCTCCATCTGCGGCTGTACGAGGTCTACAACCTCCAGATCGACCACACCTGGGACGCCGAGGAGGTGTGCAGCCCATATTGGCGCTTCTATGTCAATTCGCGTCCTGGGGCATCCGTGGTGATGGCCGACCGGAGCCACCCCCTGGCCGCCCACCGCATCCACTTCGTACCTGCCTGGGTGCGCTGGAGCTGCCACAACACGCGGCCGCTCGAGCACCTCTTCGCCCACTTCGATCTCCTCGGCCTGCCCGGGGCGGTGGTGCGCAGCTGCTTCCCGGGGCCGCTCACGCTGCCTGAGGACGCGGACCTGGAGGCGCAATGCGAAGCCTTGCGTCCGGTGGTGGGCAAGGGCAGCCAGCGCAGCGATCCGACCATCACCTGCCTGGTCAAGTCGGTGATCTTCCGCGCCTTGTCAGCGGCCTTCGCCGGGCTCGACCGCGAACATGCCCAGCGCCTGCGCCAGCATGCCCGCGGCAAGAACCCGGTGAGCGAGGCGCTGCGCCATATCGATGATCACCTGGGTAGCGAGCTGCCGAACACCTTGCTGGCGAAACGCTGCGGCTTCAGCATCGACCACTTCGTACGCCTATTCCGTCAGCACGTCGGCCAGACGCCGGCGCAGTACGTGCTCGAACGGCGCATCGTCACCGCCGCCGAGCGCCTGGTCTTCGGCGGGGACAGCATCGATACCATCGCCGAGGACTGTGGTTTCCCCGACCGCTTCTATTTCACCCGTGTATTCAGGCGGCGCATGGGCCTGCCGCCGGCGGCATATCGCAAGACCTCGCACCAGGGGGCGTGAAGCCTGGTCCAGGCCAGGTCTCTCTCTCAGATCAATCGGAGAAAGGCTGGCCGCAGAGGCGCAGAGACGCAGAGGAAGACAAGCCAGGG
>JANPIY010000069.1:0-1608 GCA_031425255.1 Planctomycetota bacterium | reverse complement strand
CGTCAGATGGGGTGAATTCGAAGGTTCGCGATGCGCTGGGGCTTCTCGCCAAAAGGACGATCCCCGGCGAGGGAGCGACCCGCGTCATCATGCCGCGGGAGGCCGGCGAGCTCGGAGAAGACGACGACGGGATCACGGGTTTCGAGTTCTGGTCCGGCAGGCGGCGCTTCCTGTACCGTCCCGCGACGGCGACCACGGCCTATTGCACCTTCACCTGCCCGGCAAGCGACCAGAAAGGTCGGCAGGTTCCCATCGACGCCGAGACGTGGATGCGCGCATTCCCGACCGTTGCGAAGGTGATCGAGAGGGCGGCCCGCGAGGCGGATTGGGCGGAGGCGCGCTGGGCGCAGTACCAGATCATCCGCTTGAAACAGTGGTCACGCGGCAGGGTGGCGATCGTGGGTGATGCTGCCCACTCCATGGTGCCGAACCTCGGTCAGGGCGCGAACTGCGCGATCATGAACGCGCTTGCACTCGCCTTGACGGTCGCGGACGCCCCCGATGTGGAAGCGGCGCTGCGGGAATGGGAGGTCAACGAGCGCCCGATCATCGAGCATGCCCAGCGTTGGTCGTCCCTCTTCACCGCGCCGCTTGCCTGGCCAGAATGGCTGTGGTCCGTCGTGGTTCCCCGCGCCGGTCGAACCGCATGGCTCCAGCGCCAGATGACGCGACCGGCGCGCTACGAACCAAGGGGCTACACGGCTCTCAAGAAGGCGGTGTGATGGCGCCTGCCAGAGGGATCTGCCTGATCGGCGGCGCCGCCGTACCGGAAGCCTGGCGCGAGACCTTCGAGGCGGTGTTCCGGGACGAAGGCTTTTTCGTCTGGGGCAAGGAAGGAGCCACGGAGGCGGAAGCCGCGATCGTTGCGCGGCCGCAGCCTGGTGCGCTCGGGGCGCTGCGCGGATTGCGCCTCATCTCCTCGGTCGGCATGGGGGTGGACCACATCCTTGCCGACCCGGATTTGCCCGTCGGCGTTCCAATCGTGCGCGTGGTCACGGACGACATGGTGGCGCAAGTCGCGGAGTACGTCGTGCTGGCCGTTCTGCGCGTCGAGCGCGACAGCGACCGATTTGACCTGCTCCAGCGCGAAGGGAAATGGGAGCGAAGGCTTGTCTCGCGGCCGGGCGGGAGACGCCGCGTCGGGATCCTCGGCCTGGGCGCGATTGGTGGCAGTGCGGCCCGGCATCTGGTGGCCCTTGGCTTTCCGGTCCGCGGTTGGAGCCGGTCACCGCGAACCCTCCCAGGCGTGCTGACCTATGCGGGAGAGGGAGGCATGGTCGAGATGCTCGGCGAGACGGATATCCTGGTGTGCGCCCTGCCGCGCACGCAGGAGACCGCGGACATTCTCAACCGACAAACCTTCGCCCGCCTCCCCCAGGGTGCCCATATCGTCAATGTCGGGCGCGGCGAGCACTTGGTCGAAGAGGATTTGCTGGCTGCGGTCGACGCCGGGCACCTTTCGGGCGCGACCCTTGATGTCTTCAGGACCGAGCCGCTGCCGCCCGACCATCCCTTCTGGAAGCATCCAACAATCCGGATCACACCGCATTCCGCCGGCCTCAGCACGCCGGAGGCTTCGGCGAGGCGAATTCTCGAGAACCTCAACCG
>JANPIY010000068.1:0-3301 GCA_031425255.1 Planctomycetota bacterium | reverse complement strand
GTCGTGGGTTAACCCTAAACGCTCAAGCAGCAGCGGGTGTTCTTCGACGCCAACGGCCTCGAGATCACCCAGCACTTCGCCAAGAGCATGGACGGCACGCGCGTGCCGTACTTCATGGTGTCCAAGCAGGGCCTCGAGAAGAACGGTAAGAACCCCACGCTGCTTTACGGCTACGGTGGTTTCGAAATCTCGCTGACGCCGTCGTACAGCGCCGGTGTGGGCCGTGGCTGGCTGACCCAGGGCGGCACCTATGTTGTCGCCAACATCCGCGGTGGTGGCGAGTACGGCCCGCAGTGGCATCAGGCCGCGCTCAAGGCCAACCGCCTGCGCGCCTACGAAGACTTCGCCGCTGTGGCCGAAGACCTGATCGCGAAGAAGGTCACCTCGCCCAAGCATCTGGGCATCCAGGGCGGCTCCAACGGCGGCCTGCTGGTCGGCAACATGTTCACGCTCTATCCGCAGCTGTTCGGCGCGGTGGTCTGCCAGGTGCCGCTGCTCGACATGCAGCGCTACCACAAGCTGCTGGCGGGCGCGTCGTGGATGGCGGAATACGGCGATCCGGACAAGGCCGAGGAATGGGCCTTCATCAAGACCTACTCGCCGTATCACAACGTCAAGGCGGAAACCGATTACCCGCCGGTGCTGTTCATGACCTCCACGCGCGACGACCGCGTGCATCCCGGCCATGCACGCAAGATGATGGCGCGCATGAAGGAGCAGGAACACGAGGTGTACTACTACGAGAACATCGAAGGCGGGCACGGCGGCGCGGCCGACAACAAACAGCTGGCGCACATGCAGGCGCTGGCCTACACCTTCCTCAAGCAAAAATTGTTTGAACCCCGACGGCGACGGTCGCGCCTGGCGCGACCGTCGCCCTGCGCGCTAGTCGAGTTTCAACTGGCGGATGCGCTCGGTGCCGAGGATCTGCCGCATGGTCGAGCGCTCGGCGCTGGCCTTCTGTCCTTGCGCCCGCGTCTGTCCGATCGCCTTCTCGGCGAGCGGCTCGGTCTTGTCCATCAAGCCATCGAACATGGCCTCGTTCGGATACAGGACCACGAGGTACATGTTCGGATCGTCGGGCGAACGCGCCATCGCCGTGTAGACGTAGTAGTCGACGATGATGCCGGCTTCCTTCTGGGCCTCCATCAGCGGCTTATAGGTCTTGCCCAGGTAGGCCATGTAGTTGTCGAACTGGCCATCGTGGACCCGGATCGAAGTCACTTGCGCCACCGCTCCCTCGGTGTAGCCGCGCGGACTCTGCGCGAATGCTGCGCTGGCAACGAACATCAAGACGAGCGCGATCAAAGTGCTGATGCGTTTCATGACTTGCCCCCAAGGCGGTGATGCCGGCGGACGCCGGCTGGACAACGCTACGCCGGCTGTTCAGGGTTGTCACGTAACGTAAACGGGTCGGGTCATTGACGCCGAGGCCCGTTCACTACCAGCCTGACGGCCCCTCCCCGACTGGCGTCGCGAATGAAATCCTGGCTGCTTGCCCTTTCGATCATGACCTTGGCCGGGTGCGCGGCCCAGCCGCGCCCGGGCGACATCGTGGGCCCCGGGCCGTCGACCCGTCCGACCGCGGCCCCCCTGCCGCCTGTCCCTCCGGTTGCCGCGCTGCGCGCGTATGACATCAAGGCGCCGCATGGCGCGACGCGCAACGACCCGTACTACTGGCTGCGCGACGATAGCCGCAAGGACGCCGACATGCTGGAGTACCTGGCCGCCGAGAACGCGTACACCGATTCGGTATTGAAGCCACTCGAGACGCTCGAACAGCAGGTTTACGACGAGATCGTCGGACGCATCAAGCAGGACGACGCCACGGTGCCGTACCGCAAGGACGATTACTGGTACTACACGCGCTTCGAGACCGGCAAGGAATACCCGGTGCACGCGCGCCGTCGCGGCACAATGCAGGCAGCCGAAGAAGTGATGCTCGACGGCAATGCGATGGCCGCCGGCCTGGCCTATTTCCAGGTGGGCAACTGGGACGTGAGCCCCGACCAGCGCCTGCTGGCCTACGCCGTCGACACCAACGGGCGTCGCCAGCACACGCTGCACGTGAAGGATCTGGTCACTGGCGAAGTATTCGCCGACGAGATTGTCGGTGCCTCCGCGAGTTTCGTATGGGCGGGCGACAACCGCACGCTGTTCTACATCGAAAACGACCCCGCCACGTTACTCTCCAAGCGCGTGAAGGCGCATGTGCTGGGCACGCCGGTGGCGAATGACGTGCTCGTGTACGAGGAGAAGGACGACACCTTCTACATGTATCTGACGCGCACGCGCTCGGAGCGCTACGTCTGCATCGCGGTCGAGAGTACCGTTTCGACCGAGCAGCGCTGCGCCGAGGCGGCGAATCCCACTAAATTCATCGTGATCGCGCCGCGCCAGCGCGATTTCGAGTACCACGCCGACCACCTCGGCGAGCGTTGGGTCATCCGCACCAACTGGGACGCGCCCAACTATCGCCTGATGACGGCGAAAGCCGACCTGTGGGGCGACCGTCGCCGCTGGACGCATTGGCTGCCGCACGACGAGGCAACCTTCATCGACGATTTCGAACTGTTCGAAGGCTTCACCGTGCTGTCGGAACGCTCGGACGCGCTACGCCGCCTGCGCGTGCTGCCTGCGAAAGGCGCGCCGTTCTTCGTGCAGTCGGACGAGTCCGCCTACACCATGGCGCTGGAGACGAACGCCGAACCCGATACCACGAAACTGCGCTACACCTACACCTCGCTCACCACGCCGAACACCACCTACGACCTCGACGTGGTAAGTGGCGATCGCGTCGAACTCAAGCGCGATCCGGTGCTCGGCCGATTCGATTCCGACGACTACGCGACCGAGCGGGTATGGGCCACGGCGCGCGACGGCGAGAAAATTCCGGTGTCGCTGGTGATGCGCAAAGGCGTGCCGCGCGACGGCACGGCGCCACTGCTCCAATACGCCTACGGCTCGTACGGCGCGTCGCAGGACCCGCGCTTCAACCCCGCCCTCGTGAGCCTGCTAGATCGCGGCGTGGTGTACGCGGTGGCGCACATCCGAGGCGGACAGGAGCGCGGACGGCGCTGGTATGACGCCGGCAAGCTGCTCAACAAGAAGAACACCTTCACCGACTTCATCGACGTCACGGATTTCCTCGTGCAGCAAGGCTACGCGCACCCCAAGCGCATCGCCGCGCAGGGCGGCAGTGCCGGCGGCCTGCTGATGGGCGCCATCGCCAACATGGCGCCGGAGAAATACGCGGTGATCGACGCCGCGGTGCCCTTCGTCGACGTCGTCACGACGATGC
>JANPIY010000067.1:0-12542 GCA_031425255.1 Planctomycetota bacterium | reverse complement strand
GGTGGTTTCTTCGGGAATCCGGTCAGGAGCCGCTGATCGGCACTTGCGAAGCGTTGGCGGATTCCGGCAGGCCGCGCATGGATGGAGATCGAATATCCGTCGCCCTTGAAGGCTCGTTCAGAGTGGAAGGCGAAGAGTGGTTCGGCGAGTGTGACCTCGGTATCGAACAGATCGGCGAGCTCACGCGCGTGTGAATGGGCATCCCATGCCGCGATGGCGGCCCACAGCGGAAAAACCATCAGCGCCGGAACGGACAGGTGGAACACCAACCGCGTCCACCTCTTGGAACGGACCGCGGTGATGACGCATCGGCCATAATGAATGCTGCCTGCCAGGGCGACCAGGAGCGCGAACACGCCGCCAGCGAACCACAGGTTGCCCATGAGGTCAGCGTGCCGTCGCCAGGTCGGCGTTCATCACATCGAGCGCGCCGCGCGCAGCTCCGGCCCAGTCGCTGCTGCCGGTGACCTGCCACGCGCCGATGATGCCCCGACTGGAGTTGACGATCGCTCCGCGTCCGTCCGGGCGCGCGCCGGCCAGCGCAGCGGCGGCGGTACCGCCCTGGGCGCCATAGCCTGGAATCAGGAAGATGGTGTCCGGCATCAGCGTGCGCAGGCGACGGGCCTGATCGGGATAGGTCGCGCCGACCACCGCGCCGACATCGTTGAGCCCACACGTTCCCAGACGCTTGGCGCCCCAGGCGCGCACGAGCTGCGCCATGACCTCCATCACCGCCTGCGCATCGACCCCGGACCCCGGACCCCGGACGCCGGACGCCACCGCCACATCCTGGAGTTCGCCCGATGACGGATTGCTGGTCTTCACCAGCACGAACACGCCGCCGGTGCCAGGGATCTTGCCGAGGAAGGGCGTCACGCCGTCGCTGCCGAGGTAGCCGTTGATGGTCAACCACTCGCAACCGAGCCCCGCGAGGGGGAGCCCCGCCAGCCCGGGAGCACTGCCGAGAAACGCCTGCTGGTAATGCTCGGCGGTCGATCCGATATCGCCGCGTTTGGCGTCCATGATCACCGGGATGCCGAGGGCACGGGCCTCGCGCACGGTCTCTTCCAGGGCCTTCACTCCGGCCCACCCGTAAGCCTCGTAGCATGCGGATTGCGGTTTGACCGCCGCGCAGTGGCCGGCGACCGCGGCGAGCAGCCCACGGTTGAAGGCCAGGAAAGCATGGGCTATTCCCAGTGCGGTGTCGCCGTGCTGCTCCAGGGCCGCCTGCTTCAGCGCCGGCGGCAACAGCGCGGGGCGCGGATCGAGACCGACGCAGGCGATCGATCCGGTGCGGGTGATGACGGAGTGGAGATGGTCGGCAGCGTGGACGCTCATGGTGGGCCATGCTGAGGTAACGGTCGTCGCTGCCAATGGGGACGCCGCCCATCGGCGCCGACACGGTGATTCTTCACCGGGTGGCGCTTGGCGTCGTCAGGAAAGGGAGGCGAGAGCCGCGTCGATGAGCGGCAGCACGGTCGTGATCGGCAGCGACGAGGCCCGGAGCTGGTCGCCGTCGGTGCAGGCGAGCTGACAGACGAAGCCATGCGCGCGTGCGGCGCCGCCACCGACCCAGCGGCCGGGACCACGCTCCTGCGCTTGCAGGACGTCAATCAGAGCGCTGAGATCGGGCCAGGCGACGGTCGGGCGCGAGATCACCCGGGCCCAGGAATGTCCCGGGGCGAGCAGCCAGTAGATGGTCCCGTCGCGCGCTTTTGGCGTCATCGCCAGGAGATGGAAATCCGCAGCCGTACCCACGCCATCGAACACCCAGGGCGGCAGGTCATCATCCTCGCCGGTCCACCCGAAGCTGTCGCTGCGATGTCCGATCCGCTCATCCCAGGCGATGCCGATCACCCGCCGTCCGCGGGTGATGGTGAAGTCTGTGCGAAAAGTCTCGCGCTGATCCGCCACGCGCCGGGCGACCACACGAAAATCCGTTCCCTGTGATTCGGCGATCAGCGTCGGCAACCGCGTGCTCACCGCATCCACCACCCGTTGTTCCCATGCTCCGGCATGTCCCCGTTCATCAGCGATCAGGCGATGCAGCCGCAGCATCACCTGGAAGGCGGCCTCCCCAGGCCATACCGAGAAGTCGCCCGCCTCGGCGGCAGCGATCAGGAGTTCCGCATGGATCAGCGCGTTCGCGGGATCGCACACCATGGCCAGGGCCAGCAGGCCATCGGCATCGATATGATCGTTGACCACCCAGTCGAACCCGCTCAACCAACGCGCCGGATCACGGGCCGCATTCACCGCCATCGCCGTACTGGTATCGGCGAGCAGCTCTGCCGGGGTCGCCTCGGCACCCTGCCAATGGCTGTAGGTCGCCGTGCCAACGAGGCCGCAGTCGACGACCAGGCTGCGGGGCGGCACCTGCGCGCCGGGGCCGATGAAACGCGCCCGCATCAGGGGCCGGACAACGCCCGGGCTTCGTTCGCTACCGCATCGCTGCCGCGGGCGAGCCAGGCGAAGGCGCGTTGGCTTTCGGCAGTCTTGCCCATGGCGCGATAGGCCTTGGCGATCAGCAGCATCGCGGGACGGGCCTCGGGACTGCTGCCGGCGACGCCGGCGACGGCGGCTTCGACCTCGGCGGGACGTTCAAACTGCAGCAGCAAGCGGCCCTGATCGATGCGCACCGAATCGCTGATGACCTCGAGGGGGGCGCTGGTGATGGCGGTCAGGGCGTCGCGCGGACGGCGGCTGGCGATCAGCAGCTTCACCTGTTCCGACAGTGCGGTCTTGCCGAGGCTGCTGTACTGCAGGCGTTCGTACAGCTCACAGGCATCGTCGAGGTGGCCGGTGGTGGCGAGGATGCGCGCGTCGTTCAGGGTCTTGACCTCGTCGTCGACGATCACCGCCGTCGCCGAGGCTGGCAGGCGATGACCATCACCGGCAGGACGCGCTGCCGCCACGGGTTCGTCCTGGCGAGCAGCCGACGGCACCTGCCGCGGAACGGTCTTGGGATTCACCATTGCTTGCGCCGGGCGGCTGGCGACCAGGGCGGCGTAATAAGCCTGATCAACCGAGTTGTCGGCGATGACCACCGCTGGCGGTGGCGTCGGCGCGGCGGCGTCGACCTCGGCGGGCGCGACGTAGGGTTTGCCCTCGACCGTGATCTCGGCGTGCGCGGACGCGGGTGGCTGCACAGCGGCGGGAGCCGGTGCCGCAGCGGGGGCCTCTTCCGCCACCGGCGTGCTGCCCGGTTTCGGGGCGCTGGCGGCAGTCGGGCTTTCCTGCGACGGCGGCGCGATGGGGGTGGTCGGCAGCGGCTTGAGCTCGCCCGCGCCGACCTCGGCCAGGGTCGGCAGGGTGGCGCCGGCTTTCGCCAGCAGTTCCTTGGGGTCGAGGGGAACGACGGCCTTCACGGGTTCACCAACCGGCGCCAGGGCGAGGTTGCGGCTTGGTGAGACCGTCACGTTGCGGGCCCGGTCGGTGGCGACCAGGCGCAGCTGCAGTTCGCGCGTCTCGGCGCTGACCGGTACCGTCACCTCGAGCGCACCATCGAGGGCGCCGCGATGGATGGTCAGGAAACGTGCGCCTCCATCGCTGCTGGCTTCCAGCGCGATGGGTTCCTTTTCCGGATTGGCATCGCTCACCGACCAGTTGAGGCGCACCACGGCTTTGGCCGCCGAGCGTCCCATCAAGGTGGCATCGAACTGCGTGATCGCGGGAGCAGTGGTATCCACCACCAGCACATAGGGAGGCGCCTGGCCCGGCTTGGGTTCGGCTTCGTTCTGGCCGCTGCGATACGTGATGCAGGGCATGATGCCGAAGGCGCCATCGCGATCGACGCTGAAGGGGAATTTCGGCAGCTCCTTGCTGCCTTCCGGGATCAGGAGTTCATGCGCCATGGTCCAGGTCTTGCCGCCGTCGACGGTGACGAACAAGCGCGCCTTGGCGATGGCGGCGGCATCGCCGACGTTGCTCAGCGGCAGCGGCTGCTGGCGTTTGCCGGTGAACAGCAGTTGGCTGGCCGGCGCATCCGCCGCCATGGCGGATGCGAGGAGCGGCAGGGACAACACGGCGGAACGGATGAGGCGACGCATGAGCTTCTCCCTGGGTCGTAGGCGGCGGGATGGTAGGTCCTAGCGGCGGTGATGCCAGCCGGCTGGCGCGTCGCCCCAGCGCTTGCTCACCTGGGCGAAAGAGTCGCCGACAACAGCCGGTCGAGGCGGTCCTGATCGGCCGCTCGGATCGCGCTGGCGACCTCCAACACCCACATGCCTGCGGCTTCGGCCGCAGGCACCAGGAGCGCCAATTTGACCGCGTCCTTGCCGGTCATCACCACCACCGCCTGCTGCTCGCGCGCGGTGGCGGCGATGCGGGCGGCGTCCTCGGCGTCGTAATGGTGATGATCGGGAAACCGCAGGCTGACTCGCACCAGCCAGCCATGGGCGTGGGCGGCGCGCTCGAAGCCGGAGGGATTACCCAGGCCGCTGACCAGAACGACCGCACGTCCCATGAGGTCACCGACCGCGGCGGTGGCCGGCCCGGCGAGGGCGCGCAGACGCGCGTCCAGGTCCTCGACCTGGAGCAGGGGACGCGTGGTGGCGGCCAGTTCGGCGTGGAGCCGGGCGAGCGGCGCTGCGGTCACCAGGTCGGCGCGGGTCAGCACCAGGGCGCCCGCGCGTCGCAACGCCTGCCGGCCTTCACGCAGGTACCCGAGTGGGAGGGTCGCGCCCGCGCCGCCCCGCTCGTCACCCCACGGCCGGGTGGCATCGATCAAAACCAGATCGAGGTCACGATGCAGCCGGCGATGCTGGAAACCGTCGTCGAGGATCAGGCAGGTGGCGCCCTCGGCGATGGCGCGCCAGCCGCCGGCAACCCGGTCGGCGGCGATGACCACCGGGCATTCGTCGACCAGGCGGGCTTCGTCATTGCCACCGTCTGGCCCGGCGCGGTATCCGCGGCTGATGATCGCCGGCCGCAGGCCATGCGCGAGCGCCCAGCGGGCGAGATGACGGGTCAGTGGCGATTTGCCGGTCCCGCCGGCAGTGAGGTTGCCCACCGACCACACCGGCACCGGCAGACGCTGCGCGCGCCGCCAGCCGAGATCGAACAACAGATCGCGTATGGCCACCAGCGGCCGGAGCACCAGCCAGGCCGGCAGCAACAGCCAGCGCCAGGCGGTTCCCGGGAGCTCCTCACGCCAGCGCCCACGCATGCGGCGGATGATCACCTCGCACCATCCCGGTCCACCGGCCAGCCGTACGCGGCCACACCTGCTCGACGCTCGCTGCGACCTTCCGCTGTTCGTGCGCGATGGTTCAGGTGGTGATGATCGGGTGGGCTGAAGCGTGCGCTCGACCACCTCACAGGCGGATGGTCTCCAGCCCGGAAGGCAGGCCATTACGGCGGATATGCATCTCCTTGGTGTGCGGATCGAGCACCACCAGCACCAGCGAGATGGGCACGCGTTCAGAATCGGCCTCGATGCGTTTGCCGTTCTGCGGCACCTGGTCGAAGCCGAACCAGCTGGCGATGGTCGGTGCCGTCACGCCATTGACCGCGACGACCTGACCAGCGCTCTGTTCCAGGCGCATCTTGCTGGTGCCGTCGCTGGCGCCGGCGATCGCCATCAGCGCTTCGGCGAGCGGATGGTTGGTGTGCACGCGTGGGGCGTTCGGCAGCGGGTCGTTCAGGCGCACGGTCTGCTGGCCGCTGACCTCGACGGTGAAGCGCTCGCCCTTGCTCGACAGGCCATGCAGAGCTGCGCCACCATGCCGGGGACCGACCAGGGCGCGGCGTTGGGCATCATCGAATCCAGGCGAGGACAACATCGCCGCGACCTGATGGCTGGTGAAGGTCCCCGACACGCCATCGCGCACGCGCATCTCGTTGCTGGCGACGGCGATGCCGGCCTCCGACAGGCCCGCGACCGGCCCCAGGCCAGCCAGCGTCAGACAAAGGGTGGCCGGGCCATGGGTCGGGATGCGCCGCAGCAACGTCAGGTAGGGGAACAAAGCCGGATCGAGGTACCAGCACAGCGCCATCAAGGCGGAACCGTCCTGGGTATGCGTGCTGTCGACCGCGAGGTAGGTGCTCGGCTGCGGCGGTACCTGGCAACCGAGGTAGCTCAGGAGATCGCCATAGCCGTGGATCAGCACCAGGTCCGTCACCGGCAGTTCACTGGCGCGTGCCATGGCCTCGAATTCCATCCACAACGAGGGCTCGTGACGTTGCAGGTGCTGGGTCGACGGCTCGATCAGTTCGCGCAGTTTTTTCGGCGTCAGGTTGTGACCGCCAGGCTGGGCGTGGGTGCAGAGCTGGCCGGCGAGGTACTGCGCCAACACCTGCAGGCGCGATTTCAGCCGCGCGCCGAGATGCTCGCCCATCGTCCTGGGAGTGCCGATGACCGAGACCAGGGGAACACCACCGATGACCTCCGCGTTGGGTCCGCTTGCTACCGCCATGGAGGTGATCGTCCTGTTGCTGCCAGAGGCCTGGATCGTCGGAGGTCGCTGGCCGGGCCAGACGGCTGGTCGTCGGATGACCGGAACGACCAGGGCGAGGACATACCCTAGGCCGCCGGTCGGATCAACCGGAACGCGTTCGACAATCGGGAATCCACCCATCCTTTCCCTGCAGGAAGCTCCTCCGGACGGTGCTCCAGGTTCGCGCTTGAAAGGCCGACATCACTTCTAAGGTCTGCCCCCGTTCAAAGCTCAGGAGTCTCGAGATGGTTAAGACCAACGGCGCCAACCCCACCAAGGCCAAGGCGAAAGAGTCCAAAGACAGTTCCAAGGAGAAGGAAAGGAGCAGCAGCGGATCCGCCAAGGCCGTGGTCAAGGCGAGCAAAACGCCGCCACCCGCCGCACCGGTGATCGTCTACAAGAGCCCTTTCCCGCCGGACGAACTGGCCAAGTGGCGCCAGATCCTGTTGGCCAAACGGCACGAGGTCAGCGATGACATCGCCGGGTTGGTCAAGGATGCGATGGACGCCGAGGACGGCCACACCACGCCCAACCACATCGCCGAGCGCGGCTCCGACGCCGACCTCCAGGATCTCAGCCTGGGCGTGGCCGGCGAGGAGAAGGACGTCGTCTGGCAGATCGATCGCGCCCTGCGCAAGATCGACGTGCTGCGTCCGATCCCGTTCGGCCTGTGCGAATACACCAAGCAGCCGATCCCCAAGACCCGCCTGCAACTCATCCCGTGGACGCCGCTGTCGATCGAAGGCGCGACCCACCTCGAGCAGAACAACCTGATGCTCGAAGATCTGCTGATCGAGGACTGAGGCCTCCGCGCGGAGCGCGACGGATCAATGAACCCCTCCGTCATCCGGAGGGGTTCATAGTTTTCTGAATCGCGATGCCGTACGGTCCCTGACCGGGTTCCGCTGCTCCCGGGTGGCGGAATCACCAGGTTCCTCTAGGCTCCGCCCATCATTCCCGCGGACATGGCGGAATTGGCATACGCGCTGGGTTTAGGTCCCAGTGTCGCAAGACTTGTGGGTCCGAGTCCCACTGTCCGCACCATTTGAAATATGCCGAGGCTGAAGCGGTGGAAACCGCTGTTGGCACTGCAGCACCAACAACAGCGGCGCCAACAACAGCGATCCCCGCTTACTCGCTGATCTTCTTGACCATGAAGGTGACCTGGTTGCCGGCCTGATTATAGGTCAGGTTGTCAGCCAGCTTCGAGATCAGCTGGAAGCCCAGGCCACCGAAGCCGCCGGCCTGGTAACGTTCGCGCGCGGCCTGCGCGGCGTTCTTGGCCTTCACCGCCTCCATCATCGCCTGGTGGTCGAAGCCAGGGCCCTGATCGGTGATGCTCACGCTCAGCTGGTCGCCCAGGTCGCGGTAGCGGACGATGATCTGCTTGCTCTCGTCGTATTGATGGCCGTGGCGATGGGCGTTGAGGATGAGCTCCTTGAGGCAGGTCATGAAAGCGTCGACCTTCTCCTCCTCCATGCCGCAACCCTTGACCAGGCGCGACAGGAACACCTGCGCCTGTTCGATGAAACGGTCCTTGCTCGGAATCGCGAAGGCGATGTTGCTGCGCAGCGACGGTTCCTTGGTCGTGCGGTAGAACAGGTCTTCCTTGGCGAAGTCATAGACCTCGGATTCGTCGCTGTTGTCGAGGTTGTCGATCAACTGGTCGATACGCAAAGCGGCGCTGCTGACGCGCGTGTCGTCGACGACGCGGAAACGCAGGGGGCCGATCACCAGTTCGTCTCCGTGGCGGAGCTCGTGGCGGACCACATCGCGGCCGTTGACGTAGAGGCGGGCCTCCTTGCAGCCGATCTCGACCATGGCCTTGTTGCTGTCGGCGTAGAAACGCGCGTGGACGTCCTGCATCTCCCCGTGCTGGGCACGGATCTGACAGGTCGCACCGCCGCCGACCAGGAGGCCGTCCTTGAATTTGAACTGCTTGCCTTTGAAAGCGGTGTTCAGCACTTCGAACTTCAGCATGGATGGGCGATCTTGTGAGGCGTTCCGAAACCACAATACCGCGACGTTGAGTAACACGCTGGGCTGGCTGATGTTCTGGACACGGGGGAGGGACCGCGACGGGTTGGGCGCCAGCCGCTGGCCGCAGCGGTTTGGCGAGCTGCTGCTTGTCAGAGGTGCTGGGAACGGCACTTTTGCGGCCCCGCAGTGACAAGGACGCCATGAGCAGCCGCACCCTCTTCGATAAAGTCTGGGACCTCCATACCGTACGCACGCTGCCCAGCGGGCAGAACCAGGTGTTCATCGGTCTACACATGATCCACGAGGTGACCTCCCCGCAGGCGTTCGCCGATCTGCGACTCAAGGGCCTGAAGGTGCCGTTCCCGGAATGTTCGGTCGCCACCGTCGATCACATCGTACCGACCGAGAACCAGGCGCGGCCCTACGCCGATGGCCTGGCGGAAGAGATGATGGTCGCCATCGACCAGAACTGCCGTGACTACGGCATCCGCCTGTTCCAGCCGGGCTCGGGCAAGCAGGGCGTGGTCCACATCATCGCGCCGGAGCAGGGGCTGACCCAGCCCGGCATGACGGTCGCCTGCGGCGACAGCCACATTGCCACCCACGGGGCCTTCGGTGCCATCGCTTTCGGTATCGGTACCAGCCAGGTGCGCGATGTCCTGGCGACCCAGACCTTGTCGATGTCGCGCCTGAAGGTGCGCAAGATTCAGGTCGACGGCCGTCTGAAGTCCGGCGTCTATGCCAAGGACGTGATCCTCTACATCCTGCGCAAGCTGTCGGCCAAGGGCGGCGTCGGCTTCGCCTACGAATTCTCCGGCAGCACGTTCTCCGCCATGTCGATGGAGGAGCGCATGACGGTGTGCAACATGGCCATCGAGGGCGGCGCGCGTTGCGGCTACATCAATCCCGACCAGATCACCTTCGATTACCTCAAAGGCCGTGAATACGCGCCCAAGGCCGCCAACTGGGACAAGGCGGTGGCGTGGTGGAAGTCGATTGCCAGCGACGCCGATGCGGTGTTCGACGACGTCAAGACCTTCAAGGCCGAGGACATCGAGCCCACCGTGACCTGGGGCATCTCGCCGGACCACGGCGTCGGTGTCGGCGAGTCGATCCCGGCCAAGGAATCCTTCGCCAAGGATGAGTGGGCGACCATCGACGAAGCCTACCAGTACATGGATCTCAAGGCCGGCCAGCCCATCGCCGGCGTGCCCATCGACGTGGCCTTCATCGGCTCGTGCACCAACGGTCGCATCAGCGATCTGCGTGAAGCGGCCCGCGTGATCAAACTGCACGGCGGCAAGGTCAACGCGCGCGTCAAGGCCTTCATCGTCCCAGGCAGTGAGGCGGTGAAGGTCGTCGCCGAGGCCGAGGGCCTGGATCAGGTCTTCATCGCCCACGGTTTCGAATGGCGCAATGCCGGCTGTTCGATGTGCCTGGCGATGAACCCCGACAAGCTCCAGGGCCGGCAGGTCAGCGCCTCGTCGTCGAATCGCAATTTCAAGGGTCGCCAGGGTTCGCCCTCGGGCCGCACCCTGCTGATGTCACCCGCCATGGTCGCGATCGCGGCCCTGGAAGGTAAGGTGAGCGACGTGCGCACCGTGCTCGCCAAAGCGGCGAAGGCCTGATGACCGTCCGATGTCCGAGGTCCGCTGTCCGATGTCGTGTGACCGCGGACCTCGGACAGCGGACCTCGGACCTACCCGGACGACTCCATGACCAACATCACTCTGATCTCCGGCCGCGCCGTCCCCGTCGTCGGCAATGACATCGACACCGATCGCATCATCCCGGCGCGTTTCCTGCGCTGCGTGACCTTTGACGGTCTGGGCGAGCACGCCTTCGAGGACGACCGCCAGCAACTCACCGCGCAGGGCAAGACCCACGCCTTCGACGATGCCCGCTTCAAGGGTGCGTCGGTGCTGGTGGCCAACAGCAACTTCGGCTGCGGCTCGTCGCGCGAACACGCTCCGCAGGCGATCGCCAAATGGGGCATCAAAGCCATCGTCGCCGTCAGCTACAGCGAGATCTTCTTCGGCAATTGCGTCGCCATGGGTCTGCCCTGCCTGCGCGTGTCGGTCGCTGACAGCGAGGCGATCCAGGCGGCGGTGACGCGGGACCCGTCGCTGCAGGTCAGCGTCGATGTCGACCGTCTGGAAGTGCGCGCTGGCGGCCAGGTGTGGAAGGCGCAGATGGGCGATGGCCACCGCAAGCAGTTCATGACCGGCCAGTGGGACGCCACCGCCGAACTGGTCGCCGGCATCGACCAGGTCAAAGCGACGGCGAAGCGGCTGCCGTACGTCAGTTCGTTCGCCTGACCTGGGAGGACTTCCTCACCGCAAAGGCGCAAAGAATCGCAAGGTGCACGAGACGCCGAGGTCATTCCTCGGCGTGTGACGTTGATGCTGGTCGGCTACTCCACCTTCGCGCCCTTCGCGCCTTTGTGGTGAATCTCCGTCCAGATTCACTTCTGCTTCGCGTTGGCCTCGGCCCAGACCTTTTCCAGCACCGGTTTGACCACCGCCGTCCAGCGGACGTAGCCGGCCGGCTCCATGTGCAGGCGGTCACCCTTGTAGAGTTCGGGGATCGGCGCGCCCTGGGCGTCGAGCAGGGGCGTGGCCACGTCGATGAAGGTCATGAGCGGATCCTTGGCGCACCACGCGGCGATCTCGGCATTCGCCTTCTGTGCATTGGGCCACGACTCGGTGCGCTTGGGGCTTGGCTTGATCGCGAGGTAGACGAAGCGCACCTGCGGCAGGTCCTTGCGCACGGCGGCAACGAAGTTCTTGAAGCCGTTGACCGGCACCTCGTGCGAGGTCTTGGCGCTGCCAAGGTCGTTGTCGCCGCAGTAGTAGAGGATGACCTTCGGCTGGTAGGGGGTGACGATCACCGGAACTGCGGCGATGGTGTCCTTCGTCGTCGAGCCGCCGAAGGCGCGGTTGAACACCGGCAGCGGCGCGAGGTCCTCCTTGATGGTGCTCCACATGCGCATCGATGAACTGCCGGTCGCCAGGATCGCGCCCGTCGGCGGTGGCGAGGTCTTGTCCTTCTCCAGGTACGAGTCCCATTCCTTCTGGAAGCGGTTCCCATCCTCAGCGGGCAGGTGCAACAGGACGACAGAGAGGGCGAGGAGCGGGAAGAAGCTGCGCAGCATTGAATCTCCAGGCAGTGGATGGGGCGAGGTGATACCGGCTAGTCCTGCAGATGTTCGACCAGCAAGGGGGTTTCCCCATTGAGCAGGCGTCTCAGCTCATGGAAGGCCGGACGCCGCCTGAGGACGCCTTCGCGACTGTCGATCAGGCCGAAACCAGGGTGCAGCAATTGCCACCAATAGACCCGGTCGACCAGCCCGGTGCGGTAGGCGATCTGGCAATAATGGCGCAGATGGAGCGCGGCGATCTCCTCGCTGACCTGCTCATGGCGCCCGGTCGGACTCCAGTGTTTGGTGCCGATCAGCGGCCAGTTGAACTCGGTCAGCCACAACGGTGTCGCACTGCGGCGCGGACAGCGCAGCCCGAGGTCGGCGAGCGCCCGCCATAGGCGGATCTTGCCAGCCAGATCGAAGATGCCGTATTGGCGGTTCTGCGGCGAGCCGCGGCGATCGACGTAGAGCAGGGCGCCGATCACATCGAGCCGGTAGCGGCGCCGATTGAACAGCCCACGCAGGTAGGGGATCGGTTCGAAATCGATGATCCCAGGACCCACCAGCCGGACCCAGGGGAAGCCCGCGCGCACCTCCTGCGCCGCTTCCAGCAGATCGAGCGCATCGCCCATATGGACGCAGCCCCACTTGGTGCGATTGGGAGCGACCGGTAACTGGAAATGGGTCGCGCGTCCGGCGAAGCTGGTGAAAAGCGCGCGCAGGTCGGCCCGCCATTGCGACAGGTGGCAGACCGACTGACGGTTCTGCACCACCGTGATCACCACGTCGCAGCCGCGGAAGCCGTCGGCGAAACGGCGATAGGCGGCGAATTCATCGCGCTTCCACACCGGCACGCGCAGCAGCAGACGACGCACGCCGAGCTCGGCGACCAGATCCGGAAGCTGGTCACCGTACGTCGGATGCGGCGACACCGCGACGCCCAGGAAAGCGCACCAGCAGACCACTTCCGGGCGCTTTCCTGG
>JANPIY010000066.1:0-9100 GCA_031425255.1 Planctomycetota bacterium | reverse complement strand
GAAGTCTGGGGCACGCCGCGGTATGCCATCCTGCGTGCCTGGGCCGGTCTCGCCGATCTCGGCCAACCCGGCTGGCAGCACGTCAAGCCGAGTGCTATCCCGCGCAGCGGCGCCGTCGACGCCGCCGGCAAGGATCTCGCCGCCTTCACTGAGGCCGCGACGCAGGCCAGCGAGGGCGGCGACGTCGGCCAAGCGGTGATGTGGGCGGAAGCCGCTGCCGCCGCGCTGCCCGACGATCCCGGCGCGTGGACCCTGCTGGCGGCGACGCTGATCACCGCCAGCCGTGGCATCGCCTCGGTGCTGGAGAAGGGCGACTGTTTCGACGCCGCGCGCACGGCGGTCGAACGCGCCCTCGCCATCGATCCGGGTTACGGCCCGGCGCTCCTGCAGCATGGGCAGTTCCACACCATGATGGCCTTCCGCAACGGCGACGATCCTCTGCGTGGCATCGACTTGCTGGAGCGCGCGCAGTCCGACGTCCGCCTGACCGCGCGCCAACGCGCCGAGGTCGCCTTCTACCGCGGCATCGCCGAACGCGCCCGCGGCAATGAAGCAGGTGCCAAGCAGTGGTTCGGGAGGGCGCTGGCGATCGATGGATCGTACAAGCCGGCGCTCATGGCGCAGATGGCTTGAGTGGACACCGCGCTCTTCGATTACCCGCTGCCGCCCGAACTGATCGCCCAGGAACCCTGCGAACCGCGCGACGCGGCGCGCCTGCTCGTGGCCGGCCGTACCAGCGGTGAAGCCATTCATCGCCACGTCCGCGACCTGCCGTCGTTCCTGCGGCCGGATGACCTGCTGGTGCTCAACCGTACGCGGGTGATCCCCGCGCGGCTGTTCGGGCGCAAGGACAGCGGCGGCGAGGTCGAGGTCCTGCTCATCCATCCCGAGCCGACGACCGACGACCGCGAGCATTGGCGCTGCCTGGTGCGCGGCCGGGTGCGCACGGGCTCCCTCATCACGCTCGCTGAGGTGCGCGCCGAGGTCACCTCCTGCCACGAGGACGGCGAACGGGTCCTGGCGTTTCCCGCGGGCACCTCGGTGTTGGCCCTGGCCCAGAGGATCGGCCACATCCCGTTGCCGCCGTACATCCGCCGGGCCGACCGCGCCGATGACCGGGAGCGCTACCAGACGGTGTTCGGCGACTCTCCCGGTTCAGTCGCGGCACCGACCGCGAGCCTGCACCTGACGCAGGCGTTGCTGGCGCAGATCACCGCGCTGGGCGTCACCACTGCCCAGGTCGACCTCGCCATCGGTCCAGGCACCTTCAAGCCGGTCGACACCCCGCGGGTCGAGGACTACCGCATCCACGCCGAACACTGCACCTGCCCCGAAGCCACGGTCGCCGCGGTGGCAGCCTGCCGCGCCCGCGGCGGCCGGGTGGTGGCGGTTGGCACCACCGTGGTGCGCACCCTGGAGTCCGCCGCCGCCCAACCCAACGGCCTCGCGCCCTACGCCGGCTGGACCTCCTTGTTCATGCACCCGCCCCGCCAGCCGGCGGTGGTCGACTGCCTGATGACCAACTTCCACCTCCCGCGCTCCTCCCTGCTGATGCTGGTGGCCTGCTTCACCGGCGTCGAACGCCTGCGCGAGCTGTACCGCGACGCAGTCGAGGAGCGCTACCGGTTCTTCAGTTATGGGGATGCGATGTTCATCTCGTGATTGCCCCCGTCCGATGTCCGATGTCCGATGTCGTGAAGGCATAGCCAGTCCGCGGTACGTCCCTTCCCATCAACGTTTGCGCGACATCGGACGTCAGGGATCCGATGTCCGATGTCCGATATCTGGAAGGCATGGAAGCAAAGGCCAGTCCGCGGTACGTCCCATCAACGCTCGCGCGACATCGGACATCGGACATCGGACATCGGACATTAAGAGAGCACATCTTGACCCGCCCAATCGCCTCCTATGCTTCGCGCCCTTCATCCAAAGCCCGCATTCTTCGAGGTTTCCAATGTCGCACGTCTGCATCTTCACCGGCAAAAAGACCACCACCGGCTGGATTCGCGCCGAAAAGGGCGCCCGTCGCAACGGCGGCGTGGGCAACAAGATCAAGGGCCGCACCAAGCGGAAGGTGAAGGCCAACCTCAAGAAGCTGCGCATCCTCGTCAACGGCGAGATCAAGCGCGTCTGGGTCAGCACCTCGGCCATCAAGAAGGGCCTGGTCGTCAAGCCGATCAAGGTCGCCATCAAGAGCATCGCCAAAGCTTGAGCTCTCGCCGCCCCTGTCGTGAAGACGGGAGCGGCATCCGGCGCCGTGGCGGAGAGGCTACGCAGCGGATTGCAAATCCGTGTACCCCGGTTCGAACCCGGGCGGCGCCTCCATCTCGAATCCATCCGACGAACCCCGGCTGGTGAACCCGCCGGGGTTCTCTGTGGTCTCTCTGTGGTCAATGGGTTCTCCTCCTCATCTTCTCGTTTCCATCCTGCGCTCCTGCTGGCTATCGCCTTCGGAGAGCGCCCCTCCCGAAGCCAAAGCGACATCAGCCATGCTGTTCAGCGAACTCCCTCTTTCCGCCCCCCTCCAACGCGCCATCACGGACACCGGCTACGTCACCCCGACGCCGATCCAGCAACGCGCGATCCCCATCGTGGTCACCGGCCGCGACCTGCTCGGCGTGGCCCAGACCGGCACCGGCAAGACCGCGGCCTTCGCCCTGCCGATCCTCGAACGCCTGATGGCGTCGAAGCAGGTCTTCGCCCGCGGTGAGCGCAAGCCGATCCGCTGCCTGATCCTCACCCCGACCCGCGAGCTGGCGCTGCAGATCGGCGAGAGCTTCGCTACCTACGGTCGTTTCAGCGGCCTGCACCATACCGTCATCTTCGGCGGCGTCGGCCAGCGCCCGCAGGAGGACGCCCTGCGGCGCGGCATCGACACCGTCGTCGCCTGTCCGGGCCGCCTGCTCGACCTGATGAATCAGGGCTTCGTCGACCTGCGCCAGCTCCAGGTCTTCGTGCTCGACGAAGCCGACCGCATGCTCGACATGGGCTTCATCCACGACATCCGCAAGATCGTCGCCAAGATCCCCCAGAAGCGTCAGACGCTGTTCTTCTCGGCGACCATGCCGAAGGAGATCCGCGAGCTGGCCAACAGCCTGCTGCACGACCACGCCACCGTCGAGGTCGCCGTGGTGTCCTCCACCGCCGACACCGTGGTGCAGTCGGTCTACCACCTCGACCGCGGCCACAAGCCGGCCCTGCTGAAGCATCTGCTGGGCGATGCCGAGTGGAACAAGGTGCTGGTCTTCACCCGGACCAAACACGGCGCCGACAAGGTCGTGCGCTTCCTCGAACAGTCCGGCTTCAAGGCCGCCGCGATCCACGGCAACAAGAGCCAGAACGCCCGCGTGCGGGCCCTCGAATCCTTCCGCGAGGGCGGCATCCGCCTGCTGGTCGCCAGCGACATCGCCGCGCGTGGCATCGACATCGACCTCATCTCGCACGTGGTCAATTTCGATATGCCGCACGAACCGGAGACCTACGTCCACCGCATCGGCCGCACCGGCCGCGCCGGCGCCTCGGGCATCGCGGTCAGCTTCTGTGATCAGGACGAACGTGGCGACCTGCGCGCCATCGAACGCCTGATCCGCAAACCGGTGCCCGAAGGCGACCATCCGTTCAAGAACGTCCCACCCCCGCCGCGCGGCGCCGCCGATGAACGCCCCGAGCGTTCCGCTGGCCAGGGCGGCGGACGCGGCCGCGGTGGCCAGGGTGGCGGGCGCGGCGGCGGCGGTGGCGGCGGACACGGTCGGCCACAGGGTCGCTCGGATGGCCAGCGCCAGCGTTTCGGCCAGGGCCGCTGACCCTTCTGCCAGGCTGGTACCAAGGGCTGATAAGGTCGCCAGGCGGGACTTGAACAAGCCGGCCAGCCCGCCACCTTCCTGACCGCCACGCTGATCAACACCTCTGAGGAACTCTCATGCGCTTCCCCGCTCTGATCGCCTTCGCCGCCTTCACCTTCGCCGGCTCGTCCCTGTCCGCCGTCGAAGCTCCGGTCGATCGCGACAACAAGCCGATCGCCGCCCCGGCCGAACTCGCCAAGCTGACCGGTGACGTCGCCAAAGGGCAGACCTCCTTCGCTCCCCTCTGCGGCATCTGCCATCAGGTCAACGGTGCGGGCATCGATTTCGGGCCGAATCTTTCCGACGTCGGCTCGCGCAAGACCAAGGAACTGATCTACGAAGCGATCCTCGATCCCAACAAGATCATCGAGCCCGGCTTCGAAACGGTGATGATCAAGCTCGAAAGCGACGAAGTCGCCATGGGCATGATCGCCAGCGAGACCGACACCGAAGTCACCGTCAAGGCCATGGGCGGCGCCAAGACCACCTTCAAGAAGGCCGACATCGTCAGCCGCACCAAGCAGCCGATGTCGCTGATGCCGGTGGGACTCTACCGTGCGCTGAGCACCGACGATCTGGTCAACGTGGTCGAATACCTGGCGGCGCAGAAGAAGAAGTAAGCGCTGCGAGCCAGTGGCGATTCAACACGACACCCGCGCCGTCTGGCGCGGGTGTCGTCGTGAGCGGGTGTCGGCGTTCACCAGGACCAACCCGCCTCTGGTTCCCACCAAGCAGCACGCGACCGACGCTCACACGCGGAAGGGGTCGGTGTCGCCGATCGCGATGTTGCAGTACGGACACCGCCCGTGTTTGGGTGACATCGAGCGTGCGCAGGCCGTGCAGGTCTGCACCCGCCCACCGATGCGTCCATCGATCTGTCCATCGGCGGCGTCGGTCTCCAGCACCATGCTGCGCAGCTCGATATCGCTGAGGCCGGCACGGTCGCGAAGCAGCGTCCACATCGCCTTGTTGACCACGGCGAGGCGGTCGAGGCGCTTCTCCAGCACCTTCACTTGCGCCACCAGGTTGGTGATCTGATCGGTCGCCTGGCTGGCCGCGCTCTGCGCCTTGGCGATATCGCGGTTCTGGATGAGGTCATAGAAATCAGCCATCGGGGTCTCCCGCTGGGACGCTAGGGAGTGATGCTCGCGTTCCAACCGTGCAGCGGATGCGTCATACCTTCCCGACCATCAGAGGACATGCAGCCGGGCCTTGCCGGAATGTCGAGCGCGGGCCAAACTTGCGCACGGAGTGACGATGGAAGCAGGTTTCCTGGCGGCGGTGGTGAAGGCCCTGGTGACGCTGCTGATCATCGTCAGCCCGCATGGCGCGGTGCCGCTTTTCCTGAGCATGTCCGTCGATGATGGACCGCTGCATCGGCGGCGCTCGGCGATGTATGCCGCGATGACCTGCGGGGCGGTGCTGGCCCTCGCCGCGGTGGCCGGGGAGATGGTGTTCAGCTTCTTCGGCATCACCATCGACGCCTTCCGCATCGCGGGTGGCGCGCTGATGTTCCTCTACGCGATCGACATGGTGCAGATGCGCACCCCGCGCATGAAGACCACACCGCAGGAGGTCGCTGGCGGCGTCGCCCAGCAGGAGGTCGGCATCATCCCGTTGGGCGTGCCGATGCTGGCGGGCCCCGGGGCGATCGCGACGGTGATGGCGCTGCGACTGGACAGCCACGAAGGCATGGCGGTCCTCCTGTTGGCGATCGCGGCGCTGACGGCGGCATGCGCGGTGATCCTGCTCGCCGCGGTGCGCCTGGAGCGCTGGCTGAGTCCGGCGGTGATGGGCATCCTCATGCGCCTGCAGGGCCTGCTGCTAGGGGCGATCGCCGTACAGATGATGGTGTCGGGCATCCGCGGCGCGTTCGGCATCGCGGGGTGAATCTGCGAAGCCACGATCATCTGAAGATAGAGCAACTTCATCTAAATTTAACTTCAGAGTCTTTTATTGGGATATCTAGATTATTGCGCTCTAGCAGCCATCTAATTCCATCCTGGTCCGGATAAAGCATAGAGGTAACAGGCCCGCGAGTGATGGACTCTAGCTGGGCATCGAAGTTACTTAGTCTTAGCTTTGCGTAAGGCTTTATGCAACTCTTAGCGGCGAGCAGGTCGATTCCCACCTTCTTTGTCATGCCCCCCTTGCGCTTCTCGCTGGGCGATTTGAACAGACCCAAAATCCTCCACTCTTTTTCGCCCTCATAAAAATCGCTCTTAAAGCAAAATAGGAATTCCGATATGTATCCAATCGAAGAAAATCTCATAACTAAATTCAACTCTGCACTCTGTTTATGGTACTGAGCGTAAACCGTTCTTATGTCATTCAGGTAATCAATGATGTACTGCTCCTGACTTACCCTGCTGTACAGAACTTTTTTTGGGCCAACCCAGTAAACACCAGGCGTATTTTTGTTAATTGCTTTTTTTGCAAGGTCAGGTCCTCTCCTATTTTCAATTTCCATCGAAAGTTCTTTTGCGTTGAAGGAAAGGCAGAAGCCGTTTCCATCAGATCCGTATATTTTCCACAAATTATAAAGATCATTTCTTTCGCAGAAGCTTACGCAAAAAACCTGACTTCCCTCAAACTTTTTCTCAAACGTAAGAACTTCAGAGAATACGGCTGCGAGCTCAGGGTCTTTCTCCTTCGAGATTTCATCTGTTATTACTTTATGCAAGAGGTCTAGTCCGTATTTGTACTCAAGCTGATCATTCATGTATTTTATATGAGTGGCCCAAATCTCTTTTTTATCAATTATCCCATTAACTCCATTTGCATCTGTAAAGTGATGAAGACTTAACCCAGCCACCGGCGAGCTGAGCTTATCCCAATTGGTAAGTGCCGTTCCCTGTCTCATGGCTTTTTGAATTAGAAATAAATCATTAATGTTTACGGTTTTTACAGTCATTAATTTTCTGCCTTAAGCGCACAGTTCAGAAGTCTTCAATTGGAGCATGGGGCGTCATTGGCAATTAGTTATTAGTCCCCGTTTCATCCTCGTCCAGCCCGTGGACGGTCTTCTCCCAGTAGTGAGGCTTCCAGATCAGCTGCCACATGCCCTTCCAGGCGGCGATGGCGAGCAGGATCCAGTACAGCGGTGAGATCAGCGCAGCGAACAATAGGCCGCGTTGTCCTGGACGGCGGCCGGCGACGAAGTTCATCAGGATGAAGGCGAGGTTGCCGATGATCAGCGCCACCGAGGCGACGAAGAACACCTGGCTCATCATCGCCAGCACCGGGTCCTCGAAACGGCCGGCGTAGATCATCGGCCAGCTCCAGCGGTCCTGGAGCTGATCGCGGGTGGTCAGCAGCTCGCACAGGGTGTAGCCGTGCGACATGTCGATGGCGAGCAGCGTCGCATAGATGCCGCTGATGCCCCACAACACCAGGTTGAGCGCCGACAGGATCGAGACGCAAAAGACCGAGAGCACGAAGCCGAGCGCCCCCCAGGGTCCGAGCTTCGCCACCAGCAGCCACGGCCGCCGGCCCCACACCAGATGCGTGATGAGGTAGCCTTTGAGCCAACGGCTGCGTTGGCGGATCCAGTTGCCGAGGCGGCTGTTGGCCTCCTCCCAGGTGGTGCTGTCGAGCGTGCGGGTGTGGTGGCCTGCCATGTAGAGGCGCACGCCCAGATCGCAGTCCTCGGTGACGTTGAAGGGGTCCCAGCCGCCAAGCTCGCGCAGGACGCGCATGCGGAAATGGTTGCTGGTGCCACCCAGCGGGATCGGCACGCCGAGCGCCACCAGGCCGTCGAGGTAACGCCGGAACCACACGTTGTATTCGAGTGCGAACCAGCGCGTCAGCAGGTTCTGACGGTGGTTGTGATAGGCGAGCTGCGCCTGCAGGCAGACGATGTGCTCCTCGCTATCGCGGAAGGCCAGCACCGCCTGCTTGAGCTGATCGGCTTCCGGCCGGTCCTCGGCATCGAAGATCACCAGGAACTCGCCACGCGCGCGCTCCAGGCCGTGATTGCAGGCGCGCGGCTTGGTCTTCGGCTGCCCGGCCGGCACCACCACCACCTCGGCGTACGACGGGATGCCCGCGTCAATCAGCGCCTGCAGGGTCTCGGGATCGTCGGCTTCGAGCAGGAACTTCACGTCGAGCCGGTCGCGTGGATAATCGAGCCGGTCCAGCGCGACCAGGATGTTGCGCGCGACGTTGCGCTCCTTGTAGAGCGGCACGAGCACGCTGTAGACCGGCCAGCCGCCGACCGGCTCAGCGACGACCGCGTGGTGCAGTCCGCGTTTGCCGCCCATCGCCATCGCCAGCAGCCGGAAGCCGATGGCGGCGAGGTAGACCAGGGTCAGCGTCCCGCCACCCACCCCGAGGGCGATGAGCGGATCGTAGAGCGGCAGATAGAGCGTGACCGCGATGAGGAAGCCGAACCACGGCTCCTGGCCACACGGCACCCCCGTGCGGTTGAGCACCACCCCCAGGGTGCTGGTGATGAAGGCTGCCACCGTCATGCCGCCGAGCACCGCCCAGGGATTGCCGAGCAGCCGGTGCACGAGATGGACTAGGGCCGAACGGTCGGGATCGAGGGCGAACTCCGGCCCGATGATGGCGCCCGTCAACAGGCCGCCGAGCAGGGCGGTGATGATGCCGAGCACCAGCCAACCCCAGGAGAACGTCCGCATCGCGCAGGTGGCGCGGAAACGCTGCGCGTAGGCCGTCACCAGCGGATCGCCGCCCCCTGGGCCTTCGGCGAGGCGCACTACGCTGCCGCCGGTCTGGACGGGCGCCGGGATGGATGCCCCCCCCGCGATGGCCGGGAGCGCCGTCACCGGCGTGTGGTCGCGTGACGGCCCGGCTGGCGCGGTGGGTTTCTTATCCAGGAAGGGCATCGCCGTCGCCGGCGTGGGATCATGGGGCGGAACACCGGATTCAGGATTCATGGACCGCCTGGGGAGAAGACGATGGCCGCGCGCAACGCTCAGAGCGCCTGGGTGCTCTGCAACCAGGGAACCGACCGGCCGGGAGGTGGTGCGACCTGCGCTTCACGGCCATCGACCCGGTGGTCGAGCACGATGCGCCAGGTGTACGCTGGCGGCAGTGCAGCGAGGACGCGCTGCGCCCATTCGACGATGCCGATACCGTTTTCTGACAACTCATCGAAGCCGAGTCCGGCGAGCGCGGCGGGGCCTTGCAGACGATAGGCATCGACATGCACCACCGGCAGGCGCGCCTCGTAACGATGCAGCAGGGTAAAGGTCGGACTGGCGACCTCGGCGGGATCGCCGCCCAGCCCGGCC
>JANPIY010000065.1:0-2448 GCA_031425255.1 Planctomycetota bacterium | reverse complement strand
GCCTATGGCCATGCCTCCGCTCCAAACGGCCCGTCTTCCTTGCCTCGCTCGACGATGGCTCGGGCTCGCTACGGGATGGGTTATGAAACCAGCTCTTAGCTGCGTCGGGGTCCGGAGTTCCGAGCCACTGATTGCACATCTCGTCAACCAATTGCTGGGTCGAAGGTAGCAGGATTCCGCCTGATTTCCGGGACGTCTGCACCACTTCCATGCCCAGGGAGAGTGACCGTCGTCAGGGTCGACGGCGCCGCACCCAGCGCACCGCACCTCGCACCTTCCACCCCCCTGTGGCCCTATCGCAGAACATCGGCTAAGGTTCCCCGTCCACCCGGCAAGTGAGGCGAGATGAACCAGACCACCGATCACGTCGCGGATAGCGGGCAGCCCGCGTTGACGGACGCGCAACGCGCACAACGCGTGCTGGAAGTGCAGCAGCTCTTCATCAAGCACGCCACCGGTCTGCGTGGGCTGATCGGCTCGTTGTTTCCGGATATGGACCTGGCCGACGATGTGTTGCAGGAGGTCTTCCTGGTGGTGAGCGAGAAGGCCACCACGTTTCGCGCCGACGGCGACTTCCGTGGCTGGGCCTACGGCATCGCCAAGCGCAAGGCGCTGGAACACGCCCGGCGTTACAGCTCCAAGCGCAAGGTCGGCGTGTTCGCGCCCGAGACCCTCGAACTGCTGTGCGCAGCGAAACCCGACGACGAACGCGACGATGGCGAAGTCCGCACGCGGTTGATCCGCTGCCTGGGCAAGCTGACGCCGACCCTGCGCGAGATGGTCCGTCTGCGCTACACCGAGAACCTCAGCCCAGGCAACATCGCCAGCCGTATGGAATGGACCAGCGAAGCGGTCTACGTCGCCTTGTCACGTTCGCGCGCCCTCCTGCGCAAATGTCTCGATGCCGCTCTGGCAGCGGGTGGCGCATGAGCATGGACCAGACGGAATTCGATCTGCTGGTGGATCGCCACCTCGACGGCGGTCTCGACCTCGCGGGCCAGGAACGCCTGGAGGTGGTGTTGCGTGGCCAGCCTGAGATGCGGCGGCGATTCTGGGATCTGACACGCATCCATGGCCAGTTGTCATGGATCGAACGGGAACGCCACGCCGAGCTGCCGGAAGACGACGCCATGAGCGCCGACCGCGCACTACGCGATTCCTCGGCCACGGTGATGAGCGCCGCGCCGCGCCAGACCGCGGCGCGGCGCCAATACACCAAGCCCAGCCTCTGGCGCCGCGCGGTGCCGGCTTTGCTGGCCGCCAGCATCGCCATCACCGCCGGCGTCCTCTACCTCACCCATGGACCTGCGGCGCCGCCGCCCGCCACCCTCGACGCGATGCTCATCTCACTGGCCGAGGCCAGGTGGCAGGATGGCGCGGGACCGCAGGTCGGGGACGCGGTCGGCAATCGTACGCTGCGCCTGCAGAGCGGCCTGGCGCAGGTGCGCTTCACCTGCGGCGCGACGGTGATCCTGCATGGTCCCGCCAGCTTCACGCCGCGCAGCGGTCGCGGCGGCACGCTGGAAAGCGGGCGGGTGGTCGCCCGGGTGCCGGAAGGCGCCAAAGGCTTCACCATCGAGTCCGAGCTCACCCGGGTGGTCGATCTCGGCACCGAGTTCGGCTTCACCGCCGCCGCTCCCGGCGGCGCCGGCAACGAGGTCCAGGTCTTCGACGGCCTGGTGCAGGTCTTCGCCACCCACTCCCCGGTCGACCTGCCGCAGGCCCTGCATCGTGGCGAAGCCGTACGCGTTGATGCCAAGGGCAGCATCGCCCAGATGGCCTTCAGCGAGGCCTCCTACACCCGCGCCATGCCGGCGGAACTCGCCTCACCGACGCTGCAGCAGGGCCTGCTGGCGTGGTGGAAACTCGACGAGACCATCGGCACCACCATCCGCGATGCCTCCGGCCACGGCCACGACGGCGAACTGCAGCATGCCACTGCGCAGGCGCTGCACATCGCTGGCATGGTCGGTGGCGCGCTGCACTTCCGCGACATCGCCCATGTCGAGGTGCCGCACGACGACGCGCTGACGCTGGAGCAGATGACCCTGCACGCCTGGGTCCGCCCGGACCAGCTGCAGCGCGCCGATGCCCAGATCATTTCCAAGCGCGGCTCCTACGGCCTCGCCATTCCACGCAACGAGGCCATGAAGTTCTACTTCTGGGACATGGACCGGGTCGTCGACCGCCCATTCACCCCTGGGCGCTGGGTCAATCTCTGCGCAACCTTTGACGGCGGCATCCGTCGCTTCTATGTCGATGGCGTACGCATCGCGTCGATCACCAGCCCGACGCCGCCGGTGACGCGCGAAAAGCTGCGTATCGGCGGCCTCTACGGCAACCAGGAGACCACATTCCAGGGCGCCATCGACGAGGTGCGCCTCTACGGTCGGGCCCTCAGCGACGATGAGGTCCGCCTCCTGCACCTGCAGGCGACCGCCCGGCAAT
>JANPIY010000064.1:0-6644 GCA_031425255.1 Planctomycetota bacterium | reverse complement strand
TTGTGATGGCCGAAGGTGCAGGCGATGAGCGAGCGGCCTTCGACCGCGGGGACGACGAAACCCGCCGCCCGCGGCAGATCAGGCACCTGGTCCTCGCGCAGCGCGATGTTCACCGTGACGACCCCGGCGTAGGGGATGGTCGCCAGCTTGTAGGCCAACACCTGATCGAGCGGCTTGCAGATGCGCGCCGCCGCATGCGCCGGCAGCGCCAGCACCACCTGATCGAATTGCCGGTACCCATCGACCAGCGACAGGGTGTAGCCGCCGCTCTCGCAGCGCACCACGGCATCGACCTTGGTGCGCGGACAGAGGTCGCAGCCGGGTTCGCGCAGCCGCTCGACCAGCCGGTCGACCAGTCGCTGCAGACCACCATCGAGGCTGGTGAAGAGACCGTACCGTGGACCACGCGCGGCGGCGATGGCCTGGTCCTTGGCGCGATGGCGCATGGCGACGATCAGGCTGCGGTGCTCGCGCTCCATCTCGAGGAACTGCGGCATGGTGGCGCGCAGGCTGAGCTGTTCCGGATCCGCGGTGTAGATGCCGCTGACCAATGGTTGGGCGATACGTTCCAGTGCTTCGCGGCCCAGCCGACGGCGGACGAATTCAGCGAGCGACTCCTCCGGCAGGCCGGCGCGCCGGCGCGGCAGGAGCAGGTCGAGCGCCATCCGCAACTTGCCCGGCCAGCTGATGATCGGTGAGGTGGCGAACGGCCACAGCCGGGCCGGCGCGAGCAGGTACAGGCCTTCGGGAATCGGCAGCAGACGGCGGCCTTTTGCGATCAGGCTGGAACGGGCGAACTCCTGGGTCGGCAGCAAGGCCTCTTCCAGGCCCAGATCCTTGAGCAGTTGAAGGCCCGCCGGCTTCGAACGCACGATCGAATCAGGGCCATGTTCGAGGGTGAAACCCTGCTCCTGCGATGAAGCGATGACGCCGCCAAAATGCTCGGCGGCCTCGTAGACCGTCACGTGCAGGGCGGTCTCCGTCTGACGGGCGTGCTCGCGTAGTCGAAACGCGGTGGCGAGCCCACCGATGCCGCCACCGATGATGGCGATGGATTTCATGCTCTCGACAACCGTGCGAAGTGCGAAGTGCGATCGCTCGCTGGTGCGAAGTTCATTGTGCGTCGGCCGTCCTCGCGGATCTGGCCTTCAACGACCAGCGCGACCGTCATGCGGAAGAACCTCGCACTGCGCACCTCGCACCTCGCACCGGCGCGGTCATCGCGCTGTCCGCTCATGCACATGCGCCACCAGCGCCTTGGCCTGTTCCGGGTCGGTCTCCTTCAGCACGCCGTGGCCGAGGTTGAAGATATGGCCGGGACGCCCGGCTGCGGCGGCCAGTACGGCGTCCGCCGCGCGCAGCAGGCGATCGCGCGGTCCAAGCAGCAGCGAGGGATCGAGATTGCCCTGGACCGCGATGCGCGTCTCGCCGCCGCACCGCTCCCAGGATGCTGCGAGATCGGTGGTGGTATCGACGCCGATGACGTCGGCGCCACAGGCGGCGATGAGGTCGGAGAGATGCCCGGTTTCAGTGCCGAAGAGGATCACCGGCACGCCCGGCGTGAGGCCGGCCACCAGCGTGGCGAGGTGCGGGCGCACGAACTCATTGAAGTCGGCGCGGGTGAGGTGGCCGACCCAGGAATCGAACACCTGGACACATGCTGCGCCGGCGCTGATCTGAGCATTGAGATACGGGATGAGCGTCTGGGTGATGCGTGCGAGCAGCGCATGCCACGCCGCGCCGTCGCGATACATGAAGGTCTTGGTGTGGGTGAACTGCCGGCTCGAGCCGCCTTCGATGGCATAGGCGGCGAGGGTGTACGGGGCGCCACAGAAGCCGATCAGCGGAATGGTGGCAGGCAGGCCGGCGACGGTGCGGCGGATGGCCTCGTGGACGTAGCCCAGGTCGGCCGCCGCCGCCATGGGATCGCGCAGCGCGTCGACCCCTGCCGCATCGCGCAGTGGGCGACCGAGTACGGGACCATCGCCGGTGGCGAAGGTGAGCGGCAGGCCGAGCGCTTCGAGCACCACCAGGATGTCACTGAAGATGATCGCCGCATCGACGTCGAGCCACTCGCGCGCGAAGAGCGTGACCTCGGAAGCCAGCGCCGGATCCTTGCACAGGTCGAGGAATGAGCGCCCGCTGCGGATGCCGCGGTAGTGCTGCATGTAGCGTCCGGCCTGACGCATCAGCCACACCGGCGTGCGCGAGCTCGGCTCACCCCGGCAGGCGCGCAGGAAGTGCGATTCCCACAAAGCGGTGGGCAGGTTCAGGGAGTTGCCAGCGGTGCGGATTCCAGGACGGGGCATGGCGGGAAGGTAGGCATGGCCGCCGAGTCCGGAAGTCCGGAAGTCCGGGAGTCGTCAGCTCTCGTGGGCTAGGCTCACCTGGGAACATGGTCAAACCGCCGAGACTCGGGATCACATGGAGAGAGGCTAGCCGCAGAGACGCAGAGACGCAGAGAAGACCAGAACAGGGACTCTTACCATCTCTGCGTCTCTGCGGCCGATCCACTCGTCTTGATTGCCTTGCACCCGTTGATCACGCCGAAGACCCGATTTTCAACCTCGGCTCAACCGTCACGGCGCTTGCGTAGGCGCCGTCTTTCCCGGCTGCTCCTGCGTCCGCCACCGGCGGTGCCACCACACCCACTGCTCTGGCGCCCGCCGCACGATGGCCTCCTCGTAGGCTGTGACCCAGGCGGTGATCGCACGGATGTCGCCCGCGCTGTCGCGCGTGCGCGGGAACTGGCGGTGCGGCCCGGCATGCAGGACCCAGCGGCCGCCTTTCCAGTAGAGGAAGATCGGGATCACGCTGCTGCGCGTCAGTCGCGCCAGGGCGGCGGGCACGCTCGGGGTGTAGGCCGGGTGGCCGAACCACGGCACGAAGCATCCGGCCAGGCGGGAGATGTCCTGATCGACCAGGACCGCCAGGATGCGGCTGGCGCGCAGTTCGCGCAGGAAGTCGGGGAATGGCGCATCCTGATAGATCAGGCGGCCACCGCTGAGCGTGCGCGCCTGCTGCACCAGGGCGTCGGCGAGCGGAGAACGCAGCCGGCGGCCGACCAGGCTCAGCGGCATGATGGTGGCACCGACGCGTGACAGCAGCTCCCAGTTGCCGAAATGTCCGGTGAACCCGACGGTCCCCTCTCCCCGTTTGCAGGCGGCGAGCAGGGCTCTGAAATTGGCGATGCCTTCGACTGCGATGTTGCGGCGCAAGCGGCGCACATCCCAGTGCAGGGTCACCGCGGTCCATAGGGCCATGCGCGCGAAATGGCAGAACGCACGGCGGGTGGTGCGCCTGATCCATGCCGCGTCGCGCTCGGGATAGGCCTTGGCCAGGTGCTCCGCGCAACGCCTGGTCTCGCGCAGCGGCAGCTCGCCGACGAAGGCACCGAGGCCGCCCCCGAGCCGCCACGCCAGCCCGGGCGGGATGCAGCGCAGCAAGGCACCAAGCAGGTGCGCGGTGCGGGGTGCGGGGTGCGGGGTTTCGTTGCCGGACGCGCTCACGGGTGATGGCAGTCCCGATTGCCCGATGACCTTCGCGACCGCACCTCACGTGATGGTTTGGATGAGCCTCGCACTTCGCACCTCGCACCTCGCACCTGCCTCACGGTTTGGTCTCGCACACGCACGGCGTCGCCGCACAGCGCAGGCAGAGCCCAGGATATTTCCTGGCGGTCGCCGCGGCGAGATCGACCTCGGCGAGGTGGGCCAACGAGGTCAACCAGGCCAGGCAGTCGGCGAATTCCCCGGGCAGGTCGTGCTGCTGCGGTTCGCGCAGGGCTTCGGCGAGCTCGCCGACCTCCTCCATGAAATACATGAAGGTGCCGGCGGTACCGCGCTTCGCATCCTTGGCGCCGTAGGTGGTGGCGATGTGACGCTGGAAGGCGGCGAGGTCGAAGGGCTGGGTGTTCATCGCCAGGCGCGGGCCAGCGCGTCGGCCCAGCGTTCGAGTTCACCCTCGCCATACGGCGTACCCTTGGGATGCACCAGTCTGCCGTCGCCGGGGAAACGCGGGATCACGTGCCAATGGGCGTGCGGCACCGCCTGGTTGGCGGCGGGCCCGTCGTTGAGCAGCACGTTGACCGCCGGACAGCCGGTCGCGCTCTTGACCGCCGTGGTCAGGCGCGCCAGGCGATCACCCAGCGTCGCCAGGGCTGCCGCCGGGAGGTCGGCAACGTATTGGCCTTCATGTCGCGGAATCAGCAGCACGTGCCCAGGACTCGCCGGGCTGACGTCGAGCAGCGCCACCCACAGTTCGTCACGAAAGACGAAGCGGCCTGGAATCTCGCCATTGATGATGCGGGTGAAGATGCTGGGCATGGCCGGCATGGTCGGACGCCGTCCTAGGTGGCAATCGCGAATCGTCAGGATGGCACGAGCACCGGCCTGCCACGCCGTCCGCCGTGCCCGAGCCTTCCCCCGCCCTGCTCTGGACCGCCCGCTCGCCGCCCTACCATCCCCGCCCCCGAGGTTCTTCCCATGCTGACGATTCCTGATGACCAGTGGCAACAGGTGCTGCCCAAGCTGCGCAAGCAGTGCCCGCGTCTGACCGCGCTCGATCTGCAGGAATGCCAGCAGCGCATCGATCTGCTGACCGCCAAGATCCAGAACCGTCATTGGGTCAATCGTGTCGTCGCCCGCCGCACGGTGTTGAGCCTGCTGCAGACCACCGGTGGCGTCCACGCCGAGACCTGAGCTCGGCGCCAAGTGCCGCTGCCCAGGCCGCGACGATCTGGAAAGCGTAGATATCTGGCCGTAAAGGCGCAGAGGCGAAAAAGGCCCTGCTGTGCCTTTCCTCTGCGCCTCTGCGTCTCTGCGGCCGATTCTTCTTCGTTCACGAGGTGATGACTGTGATGACGTGGCTGGGCCTGGGCTTGCCGACGGGCTCCGGTCGCGGTGAGGTGGTGCCCGGAGGCCTCCTGTGAACACCATCGCTGACAATCCGCTCTTCGGCCACGATCGCCTCCCGGCCTTCAACGATGTGCGCGCTGAACACGTCGAGCCGGCGATCCGCGCGCTGCTGCCGCAGATGGCCAGCGACCTCGCCGAGCTGGAGCGCACCATTGAGCCGACCTGGGAGGGTTCGGTGCCACGCCTGACCGCGTTGGCGGAACCGCTGGGCTACGCCTGGAGCGTGATCAACCACCTGATGGGCGTGCGCAACAGTCCCGAGCTGCGCGCCGCCCACCAGGCGGTTCAGCAGGAGGTGGTCACCGCCTTCATGAGCCTGGGGCAGAGCGTGGCGGTGTACCACGCGCTGGTCGCGCTGCGCGACGGCACGCAGTGGGCCGCGCTCGATGAGACCAGACGGCGCATCGTCACCGCCAACATCCGCGCCGCCGAACATTCCGGGGTCGGCCTGACCGGCGCCGCGCGCGAACGCTTCCAGGCCATCGAGCTGGAGCTCGCCGACCTCTCGACGCGTTTCAGCAATCACCTGCTCGATGCCACCAAGGCCTTCGCCTTGGAGCTGACCTCCCCTGCTGACGTCGCCGGCCTGCCGGCCAGCGCCAAGCTGGGCGCGGCCCATGCCGCCGCCCGCGCCGCCAACAGCGAACCCACGACCGATGCGGCCGAGCGTGGACCCTGGCGCGTCACGCTCGATGGTCCGAGCTACATTCCCTTCATGGAACACGCCACCCGCCGTGATCTGCGCGAGCAGCTCTACCGCGGGTTCGTCACCCGTGCCTCCCACGGCGAACTCGACAATCAACCATTGATCAATCGCATCCTGACGCTGCGCAAGGAGAAGGCGGCGCTGCTCGGCTTCAGCTCCTTCGCTGAGCTGAGCCTGGCGGCGAAGATGGCGCCGTCGGTGGCGGCGGTCGAACACCTGCTCGGCGAACTGCGCGACGCCGCGTTGCCGAAGGCGCGCAGCGAGCTCGATGAGCTGACCACCTTCGCGCGCGGCCAGAGCGACGACGACACGCTCGTGCTGAAACACTGGGACATCCCCTTCTGGGCCGAACGTCTGCGCGAACAACGCTACCGCTACACCGATGAGGAGCTGCGGCCGTACTTCGCCCTGCCGCGCGTCCTCGACGGGCTGTTCGCCACCGCCAAACGCCTGTTCGGTATCACCGTGCGCGCGGCCGATGGCGAGGTCGCGGTATGGCATCCCGACGTGCGTTTCTTCCGCATCGCCGATGAGAGCGGGCGCGACATCGCGGCGTTCTACCTCGATCCCTACAGCCGCCCGGCCGACAAACGGGGTGGCGCCTGGATGGACAATGCGCTCGATCGCAAGCGCCTCGGCGATGGTTCATGGCGCCTGCCGGTGGCCTACCTGATCTGCAATCAGACGCCTCCGGTCGGTGGGGGCGCGACGCCATCGGCGGTGCCCTCGCTGATGACCTTCCGTGAAGTGGAAACCCTGTTCCACGAGTTCGGCCACGGGCTGCAGCATATGCTGACCCAGGTCGAACACCTGGAGGCGGCCGGCATCAACAACGTCGAATGGGACGCCGTCGAACTGCCGAGCCAGTTCATGGAGAACTGGTGCTATCATGCCCCGACCGTGCTCGGCAACGCCACCCAGCCTGGACTGGCCTGCCATTGGCAGAGCGGCGAACCGCTGCCGCGCGCGCTGTTCGACAAGCTGATCGCCGCCCGCACCTTCCGCGCCGGCAGCATGACCGC
>JANPIY010000063.1:0-1586 GCA_031425255.1 Planctomycetota bacterium | reverse complement strand
GCCCGCAAGGACAACGGTGCCTGGCAGGTCATCGCCATGGATCCCTCGCTGCTGGCGCCGCTGATCCTGGTCGACGTCGGTGCAGGTGTCTTCAAGGGCTCGGGCTGGAACCACATCCAAGGCCTGCGCTTCTATCTGGGTGCCAACGGCACCGGCACCCTCACCGCCGATCCGTCCCTGGCGCTGAGTGGCGTGCTGACGACGTTCGCCGGCCACACCTTCACCTTCGATGTCTTCAACCCGTACGGGTCGCTGCCAACTCCCTGGACCTACGGTGAGATCGGCGTCCCGGGCTCGCACGGCACCGCGGGAGTGGCGAACAACATCTTCTCGCTCAGCGCATCCGGCGCTGACATCGCCGGCACCGCCGACTCGTTCGGCTACGTCTACCAGGCGTTCACCGGCGACACCACCATCACCGCGCGGGTCGATTCCTTCGCCACCTACCGTGGTTTGGCTGCAGATGGCACCCACGCCGATGCCAAGGCAGGCGTGATGCTGCGCGCCGGGCTGGATGCCAACGCGGCGATGGTCAACCTCTCGCTCTCGCCCACCGGCCTGGACTTCGTCTCGCGCACCGGCGCCGGGGTGGCGGCGGTGACCGACCTCACCGATGCAGCCGTGGTCGCGCCCCGCTGGCTGCGCCTGCAGCGCGTCGGCAACCTCATCACCGGCTCCAAGTCCAGCGACGGCGTCACCTGGACCACGGTGTTCAGCAAGACCGTCGTCCTCGGCACGTCGGTGTTCTCCGGCATGTCGGTGACGTCGCACAACGGCTCCGGCGTGCTCAGCGACGCGGCCTACAGCAGCGTCGCGGTGGTGGGATCAGCACTGGCCAAGCCTAGCTGGCCGGTGCCGACGACCGCGCCGTACACCACCTCCACCCTCGCCGGGCGCCTGACCGCAGTGCGTGATCGCAACGGCTACGGCACCACGCTGACCTACAAGACCTGGACCGCACCCCAGCTGCAGGCATCCCCCGACCGTCAGTGGCAGCTCGATACCATCACCGACGCGCACGGCCGCCGGCTGACCTTCCAGTATGGGGCGACGCAGGTCTCCGGCCGCTGGGCGGTCTCATCGGTGACCCTGCCCAACGCCGGCGTGCTGACCTACACCTACACCAATGGCCTGCTCACCGGTGTCGCCTACCCGGTCGCCGAGGGCACGACCTCGACCTTCACCTACACGCCCGACGCGGCCACCAACACCACCATCGTGGCCTACGACGATTCGGGGGCCGAGCCCACGCACCGCCGCAAGCAGACCTACCTGACCAACCTGTTCACCGCCGAGATCGACAACCGCAACGGCTACCTGATTTTCAACCAGGCCTCGAACCTCATCCGCCTGCTGCTGAATGGCAGCGGGGAGGTCGGGTACTTGAGCATTCCGGTGAACAACCTCACCTGGCAGGTCTACGAGGGCGGCGGGCGCGCGAAAGAATTCAACAAGTTCGGCAATGGCATCAAGGTGCGTTACTTCGCATCCTGGACCTTCTCGGAGACCACCGGCTTCAGCGGTACTTTCGAGAGCGCCTTCACCACCTTGGCGGACCCCTCCGAGGACAAGTACCGCCAAAGCGC
>JANPIY010000062.1:0-4679 GCA_031425255.1 Planctomycetota bacterium | reverse complement strand
ACCATCGCCGCAGGTGGCCGACTGAAATCGGCGCTTCTAGATCCCTCACATCACCTCGTCGCCGGCCTGTGTCAGCTTGATCATCGGCAGGGGTGCGGTGGTGACCGCTGGCCGGCGCCGGTGGATGAGGCCCTCGATGCGGCGCCGGGTGGCGAGGAACGCCTCGCTGGTGAACTGCTCGACGGTGCGCGGGCGGGCGAGCGGGACGTCGATGATCTCCTGCAGATGACCGTGCGGCTTTTCCGGAGTCGGCGCCCCGAGCACGGCGATGCGGTCGGCGAGGTGGATGGCCTCGTCGAGATCGTGGGTGATGAAGAGGATGGTGACGTTGACGTTCTGCCAGATCTGCAGTAGGTGGGCCTGCATCTGCGCCCGGGTCTGCGCGTCGAGCGCGCCGAAGGGTTCGTCCATCAGCAGGATGCGCGGCTTGTTGGCGAGCGCGCGGGCGATGGCGACGCGCTGTTTCATGCCGCCGGACAGCTGGTGCGGATAGACCTCGGCGAACGCGGTCAGGCCGACCAGATCGATCCACTGCAGCGCCTCGCTGCGGGCGGCGTCGTGACCCATGCCGCCCATCTTCAAACCGAACATCACGTTCTTCAGCACCGTCAGCCAGGGGAACAGGGTGTAGCCCTGGAAGACCATGCCGCGATCGGGACACGGACCGGAATCCGGCTTGCCGTCGAGCAGCATCCGGCCGGCGGTAGCGTCCTCCAACCCGGCGAGGATGCGGATGAGCGACGATTTGCCGCAGCCCGACGGCCCGATGACGGTCATGAATTCACGCCGGTGGACCTCGAAGCTGACCTTGGCCAGCGCGTGGGTGACGCCGCCATCGGGCCGCGGGTAGCTCTTGCCGAGGTCGTCGACGCCGAGCACGACCGGTTGGGATTTCAGTTTCGCCAGGCGCGAGGAGATCGATTCGGCGGTGGACTCGTTCATGAGGCACCGCGACCGGTCAGAGGGGTGACCGCACACCACCAGAATGAACCGCCACTCATGCCGCCACCTTCTTCCGCCGGAACACGCCGACGCACGCCAGGATGCCGGCGCCGATGCGCCCGGGCGGCTTGCCCTGCCAGGGGAACAGCATGCGGCCGAGGACTGCGAGGATCTGGTCGGTGATCAGGCCGATCAGGCCGATGAGGATGATGCCGGCGAAGACGTTGTCGTAGTTGCGGTACTTGCCTTGCTGATTGATGAAGTAGCTGATGCCGCTGCTGGCACCGATCAGCTCGGCGACGATGAGGTAGGTCCAGGCCCAGCCGAGCAGGATACGCAGGTCGTTGAAGAGGTTAGGCAGGATGCCCGGCAGCACCACATGGGTGACCAGACGGCGGCCCTTCGCGCCCAGGGTCTGCGCCGCTTCCAACAGCGCGCGATCGGTCAAACGCGTGGTGTTGGCCACCACCAGTACGAGCTGGAAGAACGTGCCGATGAAGATGATCGCGATCTTCGGCCCGTCGTTGATGCCGCATACCGCCACCATCAAGGCGCCGAAGGCCGGCGCCGGCATGTAGCGGATGAAGTCGACGAAGGGTTCGACCAGCTTGCTGAAGAAGTGGAAGGTACCGCAGAGGACCCCGACCGGCACGCCGATCAGCGCCGCCGCGCCGAAACCCCACAGGATGATGGTCAGGCTGTGCCACAGGCTCTCGTGCAGCCAGGGTTCGCCTTTGCGCACCGGTGGCGTCAAGAAGCCGGTGTAGAGCGCCCGCGCCACCGCATGTGGCGGCGGCAGGAATACCGGGTTGGAACGGTAGCCCTCGGCCAATGGCTGGCCGGCGGCGGCGAGCTTGGCGTTCTCGTCGGCGAACAACCGCCGGTCGATCATCATGTCCTTGGCCAGGAAGGTGCTGCCGCCGGGCGCGGTGACGGTCATCAGCGGGTGCCAGATGAAGGGCACATAGCTGAGCACGCACCACACCAGCAGCGGCAGCACGAAGGCTCCTGCCGTGAGCACGGCCTGCCGCCGCGGCGACAGGTCACGTGCCACGGCAAACCACGGCTCGGCCATCAAGGCAGCGCCATCACCAGCGCGGCATCGATGAAGGCCGCAGGGTCGACCTTCGCTTCGTAGACCTTGTTGGCGAGGTTGAAGGCATTCGCCGCCTTGCTCGAACCGAGCACCGAGTCGAGGGTCTCGGTCGGCACGAAGGCCTTCTTGGCCATCGCGGTGTCATAGAATCTGGTGCCGGGCAGCAGCAGCGCGTACTCCGCCGGCGGCACATTGACGCGCGCGGCCATCAGCTTCACCGCTTCATCCTTGGTCTTGGGATCCTGGATGAAGGCGACGATCTTCGGCCACACCGCCACGAACTTGGCCCATTCGGGCTTGCGCGTGGCGAGGCTCTCGCTGGAGACCGCGACCACGTCGTAGATCAGTCCGGGGACGTCCTTGCTGGTGTAGATCGCCTTCGCGCCCGGTACCGACTTCAGCGCCGCGCCGGAATTGGGCTGCCAGGCGCCGATCGCATCGACGCCACCGGAGGCCAGGGTCTGCGGCGTGTCGTTGGTCGGCACGTTCACCAGCGTCACATCGGCCTCGGTCATGCCGTTGGCTTCGAGCGCCTTGAGCAACATGAGGTGCTCGACGAAGCCGAGTTCGAGGCCGATCTTCTTGCCCTTGAGGTCCTTGATCGAAGTGATGCCGGCCTTGGCCACGATCATGTCGTTGCCGTAGCTGATGTCGTTGATGAGGATCGCCTTCGAGGCCTTGCCGGCGGCGCCCATCACCAGCTGGTCACCATTGGTGACCGTCACGGCGTCGACCTTGCCGGCCTGGAAGGCTTCCATCGACGGCACGTATTCCATCCATACGAACTCGACCGCGACGCCGGCCTCCTGGTACCAGCCCTTCTGGATGGCGATGTCGAAGGCGACCCAGCCCGGCCAATCGCTATAGGCGACCTTGAGCGCATCGGCGGCGGTGAGCTGGGCGCTGAAGCCGGCGCCGAGGACGGCGATGGCCAGCGCAGAGAAGCGACGCAGGGAGGAACGGATCATGGAAGGCTCCTGGGGAAGGAGGTGACGGCGGAGACCGCACGCACCACGAGTGGATGAAGAGTGAACAAGGCCTGTCCCGGAATTGAGCAGGTGCCCGATCCGGGTTCGATGTCGGCATCACGGATCGAGCAGCAGCGCGTCACCGCCAACAGCGGATGAATCGAGCGCGAGTGGATCTCCAAGGATCGCACCAGCATAGATCGCCACCGGTGCCGGGCCGTCCCGGCGGGCGCAGTACACGTGGCGGGTCGTCCCGTCGCGCGGTTCTTCGTAAGATCACGGAGAACGGTGATCGGAGAGCACTGGAGGTGCCAATGGGGACGTCCGCTGTCCGCTGTCCGATGCCCGTTGTCGGGAAGACCGACGTGCGACGGGTGGGTTGTGGTGGTCGATGGATCCGACTGCGCACTTCGCACTCCGCACTTCGCACCGGGGGCAATCTCATTGGCATGGCTCTTGCCAAGAGGCCATCACGTCTAGCCTCCGCGCTCATCTTCATCCCACCCTGGACGGCCAGGGCGCGGTAACACTCCGGGACGGCCCGCGACGACCAATGGTCCTCGTTTCGCGCGCCTCCCACCTCTCACCACACGCCTCCCTGTGCTCCCACGCGCTTCCATGGGCGGAACGCCAATGCTGCAAAGCAAAGATATTTGGCCGCAGAGGCGCAGAGGCGCAGAGGTGAAAAAGACACTGCTTTGCCTTTCCTCTGCGTCTCTGCGTCTCTGCGGCCGATTCTTCTTCATTCGCTTTCCAGCATTGGCGAAATGCCCGTGCTACGCGGTAGATCTCCGTTTCGGTCATCACTCTTCACTCCTGGTGTGCGCATGACTCCCTTGCCGGCGATCCCTCCTGAACGCGTCATCCATCGCGAGACCCTGCGCGGCGGCGCGATGTGGTCGTGGCGCCTGCCACGTCACACCGGCGTGCGGCTGACCGACATCGACGGCGGCGGCAACGTGGTGGCGCTGTTCTTCAACGCGCAGCAACCGCTCGAACGCTACAACATGGCGGACACGCTGAAGGCGCAGCACACCGCCTTTCTCACCAGCGGGCGCGTGCTGTATTCGGACATGGGGCGCATCCTCTGCTCCATCACCCACGACACCTGCGGCTGGCACGACACCATGACCGGCCACAACACCGCCGAGGACGTACGCGCGCGCTACGGCGTGCGCACCTATCAGACCCACCGCAACGAACGGTTCCGCAACGCGCGCGACAATCTGCTGATCGAACTCGGCAAACACGGCCTCGGCGCCAGGGACATCGTCGCCAACGTCAACTTCTTCACCAAGGTGCAGGCGGACGACGACGCGCGCCTGCACTTCGTCCCTGGGCACAGCCGGCCCGGGGCGACGATCGACCTGCGCAGCGAGATGGACGTCCTAGTGGTGGCCACCGCGGTGCCGCACCCGCTCGACCAGGCGCCAGCTTACGCGCCGAAGCCGATCGGCATCGAACTGTGGCACGCCGACCCTCCGGGCCCGCAGGATCCCTGCCGCTTGTCGCGCTCGGAGAACGGCCGCGGCTTCGAGCGCACCGAAGCGATGTTCCGGTGAAGAAAATACAAAAGGCCATAGCCACAGAGCCCACAGAGAGCACAGAGGAGAGTCATGAGCCGCTCCTCGGCTCCTCCCGCCTTCCCTCTGTGCTCTCTGTGGGCCCTGTGG
>JANPIY010000061.1:0-3618 GCA_031425255.1 Planctomycetota bacterium | reverse complement strand
CCGATGTCCGATGTCCGATGTCGAGTGGGACGAGGTCTGCCGTGTTGCGACCCCTGCACGGGCAGGCTACGCCCCACAGGGGCAAGGAATGGCCTCAGCTCCGATGACATCGGACATCGGACATCGGACATCGGACACGGGCCTTCGGACTTGCCGAGGCCCGGCCGAGGACTCACATGCCCGCCATGTTCACCGGCATCATCGAACACCTCGGACGACTCGATGCCGTGGAGCATGGGCACCAGGGCAGCGTCCTCACCATCGCGCTGGGACCATTGGCCGCGGGTACCAGGCTCGGCGACAGCATCGCGGTTGATGGGATCTGCCTGACGGTGACGCGGCTCGATGGCGAGGCCGCCCGCTTCGACGCCAGCAGCGAGACCCGGCGGAAGACCACTCTCGCGGGCTGGCAGGTGGGGCGGACGGTCAACCTCGAACGCGCCCTGACCTTCGGCCAGCGCCTGGGCGGTCACCTGGTCAGCGGCCACGTCGATGGCGTCGGTCGGCTGGTCGAGCGCCGCAAGGAGGGCGACAGCGAACGTTTCACCGTGGTGTTGCCCGATGACGGTTCGGTGCGCGTGGTGGAGAAGGGCTCGCTCACCATCGACGGCATCAGCCTGACCACCTGGGACTGCCGTGGCGCCCGCTGCTCGATCGCGGTGGTGCCGCACACCCTGACCCACACCACGCTGTCCGGCCTGCGCGTCGGCATGCCGGTGAACCTGGAGATGGACCTGATTGGACGCTGGGTCGAGGCGATGGTCACCAAGGCGCCGGCATGAGCGACAGCGGACAGCGGACAGCGGACAGCGGACGTTCCTGAATGCCCACCTGGTCCATCGCCCGCCGCGATCTGATCGCCGCTTTTACAACCCCGCTGGCGTGGCTGGTGCTGGCGTGCTGGACCCTGCTGACCAACGGCTTGTTCGTGCGCACGCTCGATGGCGTGCACGGCACCAGCGGTAGGGAGTTCCCGCTCTACGTGGAGTCGCTCGATCTCGGCGTGCTGTTCCTCGCCCTGCTGGCTCCCGCCATCACCATGACCAGCTTCGCGCAGGAACGGACCCAGGGCACCATGCAGCTCCTGCTGACCGTGCCCATCCGTGAACACCACCTGATACTGGGCAAGTTCATCGCCGCACTGGGCGTGCTGCTGGTGCTGTTGGCGGCAACCCTGGTGCAACCCCTGGTCCTGTTCTTCGTCAGCGCCGTCGAACTACCGCACCTGCTCGCCGGCTACCTCGGCCTGATGCTCGAATGCGCTTTCTTCGCCGCCCTCGGCGTGTGGATCAGCCTGCTGGTCGACAGCCCGATCGCCGCCTACGTCCTGACCTTCGGCGCCATCGCCGTGCTCATCCTGGTCGGCATCCCGGAACGTGACGCCTGGCTCTTCCCGATCGGCCAAGCCATCGGCCTCGGCCCGCGCCTGGAACCGTTCCTGCGCGGCGAGGTCCGCCTCGGCAACGTGGTCTACCTGCTGGCGATGGCCGCCGCCTGCCTGGTGCTGGCGCACAGCGCGATCCTGGCGCGGAGGATCCATGGGTGAGACGTCGAATGGTCTGCGCTCGTATGTTTACCTGCGGATCCATGGATTCGAAACGCATCATCAGGTCACCCAGCACCTCGGCCTGGAACCGACCCAGGCCTGGAATTTGGGAGACCCCTATATGGAGGGGAAAGTACCCCGGCTACAGACGCGTGCGTGCGGGCGGTGGTCAGTGGGAGACCAACGATTCTCGCCCGTCGATGAGAACGAGCAGCTCGATGCCCTCATCGCCTGCTTGCTGCCCTACCAGGCCCGTCTGCAGACCACGCCGCCGTCCTGGATGAAATCGCTGGTGATCGTCCACGAGACCGATTCCTGCAATGCGGACATGCTGATCACAGTGGCCGAAGTGGCGTTCGCCGCTGCCATCTCAGCGGATTTCCAGCTCGACGTGTATTCCTTGCCCTTGGAATCCACCCCATGACCCCGGTGACGATCAGTACGGCGCCATGGACCGCCCGCCTCGGCCGCCTCGGCGGACGCACCCTGCTCATCCTGGCGGTGCTCGCGGTCGCCGTCGCCGTCGCCGACCGCAGCCGGCTGTTCGCCGACTGGAGCGCCGATCGCCGCTTCTCGCTGTCGCCGGCGTTGGTGACGCTGCTGCAGGGGCAGCCGGATGCGGTGGAGCTGGTCAGCATCTGGCCGTTGGAAGTCGATGGTGTGGCCAGGCCGATCGCCGACGGCCTGCGGCTGATGGCGGAGCGCTCGCCGAAGATCACCTACCGGCACATCGATCCCGTGCTGCACAAACCGACGCTGGCGGAGTTCGAGAAGCGTTACCGTGAGGCCATCGTCCCGGCGATCTACGTCACGCGTCCGGCCACCGCGCGCGCCTTCCGCATCCCGCTTAACGATGCCACCCGCCAGGTCCTGCAACGCGACGTCGGCGGCGCGCTGGTGGCGCTGGCGGAAACCCATCCCCCGCAGGTCAGCCTGTTGCAGGGCCATGGCGAACTGCGCGCCCAGGGCGGCGATGACGATGGCGGCGACCAGCTGGTGCGGGCGCTGGAACTCGCCGGCTTCGTGGTGACGACGGTCGAGCCGGCACGCGGTGGGCGCATCCCGGCCGCCTCCCTGCTCCTGCTCGCCGGGCCGGTGGCACCGCTGGGAACCGACCTGGCGGCGGTGCGCGCCCACCTCGCCGACGGTGGCGCGGCGCTGGCGCTGCTCGACGACCGGGCGCCAGCGGATCTCTGCGTGCTGCTGCGTCAGCGCGGCATCCTCTGCGGCGCGGCGCTGCCGGCCGGGCTGCGCCAGGCGCTCGACGACGGAGGCGATCTCGGAGCGGCCCTCGGTCCGTCGGGCGCCAGTCTGCCGCCGCGCATCGTCGTCAGTCTGCGCCACCACGCGATCGGCCAGGAAGCCGCCTTCCCGCACCACAACCTGCTGTTGGAGGGCGACCAGCTGCAACGCGACCACCCGGTGACCATGCGTGCGGCGGCCTCCGGCCAGACCGTGGTGAGTCCATGGACCTCGCCGGTGCAGGTCCTGCTGCCGAGCGCCTTCCCCGACGATTTGGCCAAACGTGTACAGGCCGCCTATGCCGGCCTCGGCACCGTGCCGTTCACCGCGTTGCCGCTGCTGGGCACCCGGCCGCAGGACGCCTGGACCAAGGGCCGCGCCGATCCGCTCCAGGCCCCGGACGATCTCGCGCACCAACCGGTCCTGCCGCTGGCCTGGGCCATCGAGTCGGTGCAGACCGCCGACAGTGTGCGCGACGATCGTGGCGCACGCCTGGTGGTGTGGGGCAGCCGTCAGGCGGCCTCCGACGGCGTCCTCGGCCAGGGCCGCTTCGCCAACGCCGACCTGCTGGTGGATGCCGCGCGCTGGCTGCTGCGCCGCGAACGGGCGACCGCGATCCCGGCGGCGGAGACCATCGCCTTCCGCGTCGAGGCCAGCGACGGCGCGTTGCTGTGGTTGTCGGCGCTGCTGGTCGCGCTGATCCCCTGCGCCTGCATCGGTGTGGCGATGCTGACGTGGTGGGAGAGAAGGTAGAAGCGTCCGATGTCCGATGTCCGATGTCCGATGTCTCGTGGTCTCAAGCCGTCCTCTGTTGATCGTGGTTGATCCAA
>JANPIY010000060.1:0-2934 GCA_031425255.1 Planctomycetota bacterium | reverse complement strand
CAGGTAATCGGTGAAGCCGTAATAGCCGATCGCTCCGTACATGCCCCAAATCTGCCGGTACTGCCATTCGTGCGGTACGCTGACGGTACCATATTCCCCGATGCCCCCCGGCCCGCCTGCGAATTGGAACTGACCGATGATATCCCCCTTCACCACCGCCGGCGGCTGCGAATTGCCGAAGATCGAATAGCGCCCGAGCGCCATCTCGCTGCGCCATCGCTCCGCCACGTTGCCTTGCCACCAGGTGCGGGGATTGGATGGCTTCCAGGGCTCCTGTGGATCCCAGCCGGTGGCCTTTTCCGGATTTGCGGCGTCACGCTGCAATGGGAAGACCCGAGACATCGGGGTAAACGGCAATCCGCCATCGGCATCCCGCCCACGCAGCCTCTGCTCCGCCAGGTCATCGGGATCATCATAGTCGGTCCAGAAATCGAGACGCTCGTTGGCGACCAGGCAACCGGTGCGCAGCAGGTCGTTTTCCAAGGCCAGGCGATTGGTGACGGTGATGCTGGTCGCGGCGACCCGGAAGCCCGCGACCGCGACATAGACGATCAACATCCCGAGCGCGACGGCGATCATCAGTTCGAGCAGGGTGAAACCACGCAGCGAGGTCTTCATCACATCACCTCAACTTCAGGGTCAGACGGGGATCGTAGAAATTATAACGCGACACTTCGCTGGCGCGCAGGCGCAGCGATCGCGGCAACGGGCCACGGTCCAGCACCCCATTGAAATTGCGGTCGGCGCCCCAATAGCCCAGGAAACGGCGCCGCGCGTCGAGGCTGCCACCCTTGTCGGTATCGCCCTCGCCATTGCGATTGAGCAGCCGGATGTCGCGACTGTTGTGGATGGGATTCGGCAGCGCCCTGGTCAGGTCGGTGCCGGTGGCAAGGTCTTCCACCGATTTCAGGAAGGTGATGACCTTCTCCGGATTGCGGAATTGGTAGATGTGATGGTCGGGCCAGGTGCTCCCGCCCATGCGCCCATCGATATCCTGATTGCTGGTGGCCGCGAACTGGTATTTGCTGGCATCGATCGGAGCGCTGGGCGCGGTCTCGGCATCCTCGTACCCCATCCAGTCGACCGCCCAGAAGACCAATTGGCGGCAACGTTCCTCGGCCTTGAACGGGCGGGCCAAGGTGAAATTGGCTGACAGGCCCCAGGTCGTCGCCGGGATCGGAGCATCTGGAAAATCCATGCTGCGCCCGATGTTGGCGATCGGGCGCGCTGACACCGGTTTCCATTGGTGGGCGGTCTCCGCCGTGCCTCTGATGGTTCCCGCGGTATCCGAGAACAGGTCGTATTCGACCAGCGGATGATCCATGAAGATCGACCGCTGAGTCGGCCGCGGAGCACCCCAGTCGTAGGGTTGGCTGGCGGCATAGAGCATGGCCATCTGCAGGCACAACTCGTGGTAATAGACCGTCTTGTCGTGGGTCAGGTTGACCTGCGGCGAAGCCGGCGGCGACTTCGTGGCGTCGAAGGTCTGAGGTATGATGGTGAAGCCGACACCGCTCGGAGCTTGGCCACCGAGTTCGGCCAGATTCTTCCAGCGGGTCATGCAGGTGGCCGCGTGCGACAGGAAACGGAAAGCCTGGACGTACTTCCACCAGTCCTGATCCGGCAGCGCCCGGAATAATGCCATGCGCTCGGTCACTTTCGCCTGCACGGCAAAACCCGCAGGCGGATCGTACCAATCCTGGGGGATCTGTTTGAGCGCCACATACCACAAGGCGCTTTGCAGGTAGCGGGTCGCACCACTCAGATCCTTGGTGCCGCCGAGCGCGTAAGGACGGTAGCCGAAACGATCACGGCCGACCGAGTACTCGAACACCTTGGCGATGTCCGGATCGGTGGTGCCGTAACCGGTATCCGGGCCACCGGAACCGACACCCTCCCACAGGCCGATGCGGCAACCCTGGTAGACGAAGGTGGTCTGATCGCTCGGGAAGTTGAGCGCCCGGGTCTCGCAGTGCCCCGGAGGTGATGGATACGGCGAATAATACGGCCACGCCTTCTGCGGCAGGTAGGTGATGTGATTGTTCTGCGCGTACCCGAGCACGGCGAACACCAGGCGTTGGGTCAGGGCATCCGGCTGCTTCACCACCGCCCCCTGGGTGACTTCTTCGAGGCCGGTCGCGCCGCTGGCTTGCGAATAGAACAACTGGCCGCCTGCACTCAGCACGTTGGCAATCTCATCGTTGTTGCTGTCGAGCCGGCGGGCGATGGACAGCGGCACCGGCATGATGCCGTAACGATGGGTGCAGATACGCGCTTCCAGATCCGCACTGAAGACCTTGTAGCTGGCCGCTACGTCCCAGGGCTGGGGCGCTTCGGTCTCCGTCGAGGGGTTGGCATTCGAACTGGTGGCGAACGAGTCGATGATCTCCTGCGCCTTGACCCCGGCGATGACCCGCATGCGTGCCATCTGCTCGGCCTTGATCCCCAGCGGGAACAACATCAGCACGCTGATGACGCCAAAGGAGACCAGCACGAGGGACAACGACACCTCGAAAAGTGTGAATCCCCGGCGGGTAACCGGCGAGGAGCTGGACGTGGAGGAGCAGAGAACCATGGGATGTTCGCTCTCTAAACCCGGCATCCCACTCATCGGCACTGACCTCGTGCCTGACCCAGTAACCATTACTGCTGGTCGGCGCGTCCAGACGAGTGGTCTGACCACCATCCGGACGGATCAGTTGTCCGAATCCGTGAAGTAAAATCACGCGGGATAGACAACCATTGACGAATATCAGGCGCCGATCGTGCTAGAACAACGCTGTTTTCGAATGTGGCAATTTACTGATCGGATTCCGCCCGTCATTTGAAGGGGTCTCCACCCGATCATCCGGAGGTGGTGAGCCACGCGCGAAAAAAAATCCGACCCCCATGCGGGGATCGGATGTGTGCTTCCAATGACGAACGGCGACCTCC
>JANPIY010000059.1:0-16712 GCA_031425255.1 Planctomycetota bacterium | reverse complement strand
CGGGTGCGATCGGCGGCGAACTGCGGCTCGTTCTCCGACAGCGCACGGACGGCGGTGAAAGTGGCCTTGAGCGTGCCGTTCAGGTCCTCGCGCAAACGGTAGCGTCGGGCGCTGCCCTCGGGCACATCGTGGGTCAGCCCCGCGTGTTTCAGCTTGGCGAGGTGACCGCTGATCGAGCTCTGGCCGAGTTCGAGCACGTCCTGCAATTCGGCCACGGTGAGCGGCTCCTGCGCCAGCAGGTGGAGGACGCGCAGTCGGGTCTCGTCCGCCAGCAACCGTAGGTGATCTCCGATAGGCATGGCGGCATCGTTCCATCACGATGGAGCGATGCAAGATGGGGAGCGTCCGGGGCAGGAGATTCCACCGCAAAGGCGCCAAGGCCGCAAAGTTGAGACCTGGTGGTGGGGAATAACCGCGGCTTCATCGGCAGGAGATTTCACCGCAAAGGCGCCAAGGCCGCAAAGTCCAGACCTGGTGGCGGAGAACATCGCACAAGGCCGAGCCCTATCACTTGGCGCCCTTTGCGGCTTTGCGGTGGATTCCGGGTCCTTCCGCCCTGCGTTCAGTTCGTCGCCAGCTCCGGGGTGGTCTTCTCGCGGTAGGCGAGGTCCGCCAGCACGGTGCCGACCACCGCGGCATCATCGGGCGAGACCGCGTCGGTGTTGGTCCGCCACGCGGACACCAGCACCATTTCGAGGGCGACATGCCAGAGCGGATCATTGGCGGCGATGCGCTCCTCGACCATCTTCCATGCCTGTTCCCAGAACACCGCGGGGTCCTTGGCACAGGCCCGCGCTGCGCGTTGCGCAGCGGTGAGGTTGCCGCTCGCTACCGCCTCGGCGAAGGTCTGCGTCGTCGGATCGATGCACGTACGCACCGGCATCAGGCCGGCGCCATGCAGGCTCCACCACAATTGATGGCCGAGCTGGGTGATCAGCGTCGCGAGGTGTTCCGGCTGGGCGTACACCGCCAGCCGTTCACACGCCACCGTGCCGAGCAGCACGTGCAGTAGATGGCGCTGAGGATCGTGGAAACGTTGGCGCACCTGCACGGTGAGCGCGCCGAGCACCCAGCTCAACGTCGGCAGGTTGGCGTTGATGCCGAGGTGTTCGGCCATGACGCGGTGCGCACCTTGCGCACTGTCCTCGCTGAGCATGCCCTTGAGCGAGGAGACGCTGGCATGTGGTTCGCACAAGGCGGTCGGCAGTTCCCGTTGCCAGGCGATCAGTTGGGCGGTGCTCAGTTGCGCGCCGGCGGGATGACGGTCATTGACCAGCCCATCGAGAAAGCGTTGGCGCATGAGGCCACGTTCCTGCGTGCTGACGTGCGACCACAACGCCACCAATCCGGCGAGGCAGGATAATTGCATGCCGACATTCTTCGCCAGGGCGATGGTCACCGGGCAGAGCTGGCGGCAGAGCGCGATCTCATCAAGTGGGATGGGCGCGATCAGCAGTTCTCCGAGATAGCTGGTGGTGGCTTCCGAGGGCATCGCCCCGGCACGCTCCAGCGCCGCTTGGCGCAGCGCCACCGCCTGGTGGTCGGCATCGCCACAGGCGGCGGCGAGCACCAGGGCCAGACCCCGCTCACCGAAACCCTTGGCCTCCAGCAGACGGACAATTGCTGCGCGTGCAGAGGTATGGTGCATGAGGCGGGATATTAGAAGACGTGGGGTGCTCGCAAGAGCGCGAGTGACGCAGCGTACACGCGCCGCCCCTTCCCACCGTCAGGCCTGTCCGATGTCGACGTCGCCACCGGGCGTCACCGGCCAGGGCACCCGTGCCGGTGCGCTCGCGGTCGTGCGCTCGAGCGCGACATACGCGATGGTGCAGCCTTCCTCCTTCTTATGTCGTTCGAAGAGGGTCGGGAAACGGGTCGGGATATCGAGGCGATAGCCGCTGGGATAGAGCGAGCGCCACAGTCCTGGGAGGGTGGTGACCTGCGACAAGACCTGGAGGGCATAGTTGTGGGTGTCGGATGCGAACATCAGCCGTCCACCAGGAGCCATGGCGTACGCGAGATCCAGCAGGAAGGCCCGATTCATCAGACGGCGGCGGCGATGGCCCGGCTTGGGCCACGGATCCGGGAACAGGATGTAGGCGCGATGGATGCAGGCCGGCGGCAGTCGGTGGCGCACGAAGTGATGCGCTTCACCACTGAACAGGCGCACATTGGGCGTGCCCAGCTTCAAACATTTGTGGGCGGTCTTGGTCACCCGCAGGGGATCGTACTCGACGCCGAGGAAGTCTTCATCGGGGTGCGCCGACGCCATGGCGGAGATGAATTCACCGTGCCCGAAGCCGATCTCCAGGCGCAGCGGTGCGGTGCGGCCGAAGAGCGCGGCGGGCGCCACCGGCTCCTCACCGCGGGTGCCCACGAGCGCGGCCTGGGCCTCGCTGCGGACGCGATATTTCCTCATGCCGGGAGTGACCATCTGATACCTGGAAAACAGGGGGGACGCCGTCGGGGCGACAGGAGTACGACGGGCGTTGCGGAGCGCAATCGTCACCCCCAGGCCGAGACGGTCGCGGTGGTCCGCGCCTGCCTTCCAACCTCGCACCCCGCACCTCGCACTGCGCACTGCTCCCGAGAGGAGGTGATCCTCCGGAATCCGCTCAGGGAGTTGCTGGTGCGACCGGCGTCCCGGGAGCCGGAGCAGGAACCGCTGTCGCTCCCGGCGTCACCGTCACTTTGCCGCCATTACTATCCATCTGGATGGAGACGCGAGGATCATTGGCGGGGATGACGACCGTGCCCAAAGCCTCCCAGCCACGACGGCCGCCATCCGCCTGCGCAGTCAGGTGCAGCGTGCGCCCAGGCGTGAGCGGCACGGTGAAGGTGTTCTCACCCCACTTCAATTCCTGGCGGAAGACGTTGCCCTGGCCGACCTGATCGCCGCCGATGAGGTAGATCTGGGTCGAACTGAACGACAACCCGAGGCCGACCCCCACGCCGGTCGAGCCACCCGAGCCGAAGCCCACACCGGCACCGGCACTCGGACGTGCCTGGCGATTCTCCCAATTGCTGAAATAGGCGCGCTCGACCGTCGCGGTGAAGGTGACCGGGACCCCACCGGCATCGCCGAAGCGGCGCGGTTCGCCGCAGGCGGTCAACAGGGCGAGGGTGACGAACAGGAGGGGGTAGGACCAGCGCATGGGCGGGACGCTAACAACGTGCTCCAGGCAAATGAAGCCCGGACCCGACATCCTGCCGCGCATGCGCAGCACAGCCGACCGCCAGGACTTTTTCGTCTCCGCTGGTCGCAGGGTTCAGCGACCGACGTGATCCGGGCAGACCAGCGCGCCGAAGAAGTCCGGTGGCACCAGCTTTTCCAAAGCTCCGGCTTCGAGTACGGCGCTGGCGTTGAAGGTCACATCGGCACCCACCGCCTTGCCGGAGAATTGCCAGGTGAAGACCAGGCCACCCTCGGGGCGGGCGGTGGGGTTGCCTTCGCGCAGCAGGCGCAGGAGGCCCCACGACGAACTGGTGAAGTCGAGCGGCATCTGCTGATCGGCCACGCTGGTGATGGTCAGCTTGGCCCCGGTGGCGGTGGCCTCATTCCAGGTGAAGGTGCCGCGTCGATCCGGGCGGTCGTAGAGCCCGAAGGTCTCGTCTCCCACCGTGATGGTGACGTTCTTCACACCGCTGCGCTGGGCCAGGGTGACGGTGAAGGCGGCGGCGATGGTGGCGGAGTCATTGGGATACAGTGCGGCGCGCACCTCGCGTGCGCGTTCCACCAGACGCTCGTATTCGCGGTTGACCGGCAGCAGGTCGCGCCCGGCGATCTTGATCGGCCGCAGCCGCTCGACCTCGGCGATCGCCGATGACAGCAGGCCGGTCTTGGGATTGAACAGCCGGCTGAAGCTCGACAGGGTGGCGTCGTTCTTGGCCGTGCGGTCGAAGGGGAAGCGTCCCGCCAGCAGATCGCTGAAGGGTTTGGCCACCCGTTCACGCCAAGCGTTGTTCTGTTCGCTGGTCACTTCGGCGCTGAGCATGCGATGCACTTCGAAGGTCGCGTTCTCGAAGGTCTGCATCAACGCCGCCCGGCGTTCGGCGGACTCTACCGCCTTGAAGAGGGTGCCAATCTGGGCCCAGGCGTTTTCGTAGGCGGTCTGCAACGAGACCAGGCGGGCGACGTCGGTCGAGCGCCGGCCGGAGTCGGTGGCGGTCGCGAACTTGTCGACCGCCTCGCTTAAGGTCCCCAGTGCGGTCAAGGCATCTTCCAGCCACTTGAAATCGGAATCGTTGGGGGCGCTGGTGAGATCGGAGACGCTGTAGCGCACCGTCAGGCCCTGGAACACACCCTTGACCAGATCGCGGTACGGCGACTGCGGTCCGGTGAGCGTGCGCAGATTGGCGGAAGCCTCGCGCAGGTCGTTCGATTTGACCGGGCGCACGCCGGTCATGAAACGCAGCCAATGACGTGACAGGTCGGTCGCGTACCGCGTGCGCAGGCGTTCGCCGATCTCCTCGCGTGGCTTGGTGATGTTGATGGCCTGGAACTGCTTGAAGAGGCCGTCGCTCTTCTCGGTGATCGCGCCGGCCATAGTCTCGTCCCAGCCGCGCTGGCTGAAGAGCATGGGGAAGTCGTAGTCGGTGACGATCAGCGTACGGTTGGTTCCTGGCAGCACGCTGTCGCGGTCGACCTTGGCCACCGAGGAACGCAGGGTCGAAATGATGTCTTCATAGCTCTGCGGGATCCACAACGCTTCGCGCAATTCGAAGTCGATGCGGTCCTTGAGCGGACGGTCGAGGGTGATCTTCCAGGCGTCGGCCTCGCTGCCGAACTGGTGCGCCGCGAAATGGATGAGTTGATTGAAGGCGGCGCTCTCGTTGCCCGGATCGGCCTTGCCGTCCTTTTCACGGATGCCGGTCAACCAGCGGCCGTCGTCGCGCAGCACGCGCTCCAGCAGTTCGCGGTTGGAGGTGACCTCGTTGGCCAGCATCAGGTAGGTGCGGTAGAGATCGTTGAGCTGATCGTAGGTCTGCAGGGTCTTGCCTTCGGCGGTCCGCAGCTTCTCCAGTTCTGAGCGGAGGCGCTCGCCGGCCGGCGTCAGGAACCAGCGCTTCAGCTGCGAGAAGTACAGGCGATAGGCTTGACCGCGCACGCGCTCGACGCCGGAGGCGGAATGGCGCTCGAGCTGTTCGAGCACGCTGCGCAGGTTGTCCAGCGCCACCAGGTTGTCCTTGATGTCGTTAGGACGGTTGCGCACCGTCTCCATGACGATGCGGCTGTCGTGGATGGTCTTGGCGATCAGTCCATTGCCGGTGACGTACCACGACACCAGCACGCTGAAGAGGATCACCAGGGCCGCCGCCGAGCCGATCAGCGAACCCAGTCGCCAGAGCATGCGGCTGCGGCGCACGGCGCTCGAGACCTGCACCAGGCGCTGGTCGCCGAGCATGACCTTGGTCAGCAGATCCTTGATGAAGAGGCCCTGGCATTGTTCCGCGGTCGGTGCCGCCGCCTGTGCGGCGTTCGCCTGGATGAAGATGCTGGCCTCGAAGTCGGCCTTGGGCATCGCCGGCGCCACGGCGATCGCCGCCGAGGCGCCCATCGCTACCGGGGCCGCGCGCTGGACCTGCTGCGCGCTGGTGAAGTAGAAGCCGCGTAACGCCGGCAGGGTCTGCTGCTGGCTCGGACGCAGCAGGGCGGCGAGGAAATCGCCCATCCACTTCTGCACCGCGCTGAACTGCTGGGGGAACTGGATCACCTTGTACTGCTGGTCGGGACCGAGGTCGCCGCCGAGAGCGCCGAGGCGACGGTTGCGCAACCCGGGCAGCAGGGCGGCGGTCTCGCGTTGGAACACCGTGCGGATGTCCGCCATCATACCGGGCTGCCAGGGCAGGGTGTGGCCGAGCACCTGCTCGCGACCCTGCGGCGTCATGGCGGCGAAAAAATCCTTGAAGCCGCCGATCAGGTCGCACTTGGTGAAGGCGATGTACAACGGGATGTCGAGATGGAGCAGCCGGCTGAGCTCGTTGAGGCGGTCGCGGATCTGCTGGGCGGCGGCGTTGACGCCGGCATCGTCCTTCTTGAGCAGATCGGGGACGCTGACCGTGACCACCACGCCATTGAGCGCCAGTTCCGGCCGTACCTGCGACACCAGATCGAGGAAGGCCCGCCATTCCACCTGCGAGGAGGTGTCGGCGGTGTAGCGCCCGGTGGTGTCGAGGAACATCGCCTCCTCGGTGAACCACCAATCGCAACTGCGCGTCGGGGCGCCGGCGCGGGTCGAGCCGGCACCGAAGGACGCGAAGCTCAGACCGGATTCCGACAGCAGGGTGGTCTTGCCGGAGCCAGGGGCTCCGATCACCAGATACCACGGCAGCACGTTGAGCGCCGCGGGTCTGGTCGAACGCAGCGCGCCCAGGCACTTCTGGAATTGATCGTTCATCTCCGCCAGGCCGCTGGCGGATTTCATCATGGTCTTCGACAAGGTCGCCTGGGCCCGGCTCGCCGCCCGTTTGTTCACCACCAGGGTGATCGCCGTGGCCGCTCCGGCGACGATCGCCACCGCCGCCGTGAGGATGATCTTGACCGTGGTACCGATGGCGATGCCGACGGCTGAGGACGACCAGAGCGAGGCGATCAGGGCCAATGCCACCGCGCCGATGATGACCAGGAGACGCATTCAGGGCACCGTTGTGCTGAGGGTGGCTGGGAAATCCTCGGCTTGGCCGATCAACAGCGAACTGAACAACAGCCACAGCAGCAGCAGTACCAGCGCCACCGCCGCCGGTGGCGCCCATGCCGGCGTCCGCAGCCACCATTTGGTCCCACCGGCACCGCTGCCCGCTGGCTGCTGCCAGTTGGGCGACAGGCCGGTGGTGGCGCTCTGGCGGCTGTCGCTGATCTCGCGGGCCAGGCGGTCGATGAGGATGCGGCGCTGCTCCTCGCCGCGTTTGTCGCCGTACTTGCCGGTGAAACCCATGACCAGGGCGAGGTAATAGACCTCGCAGACATCGAAACGCCCGGGATCGCCGGAATGGCGTACCTGCTCGAGTTTGACGTAGAATTCCTCGCCGGCATTGAAGTCGTCGAAGTAGGTCATCTGCAGCGGCTTCTCCATCCAGGCGTCCTTGAGCGCCAGGTCGCTGGTCAGGACCTTCTGATCGATGAAGGCGATGAGGGCGTATTTCGCCAGGCGGATGTTCGCCAACGGCACATTCGCGCGCGTGGCGCCGGACTCGAATTCCTTGAGCGCGTCATCGAAACGGGCGGCGAGGGTGGCGGCATCGTTGTCGCCGGCTTCACGCTGGAGATGCAGGGCGAGCTTGAAGATCGGCCCGCTGAGATCGGCCAGGCCCGCGCCGGCGGGGAGGCTGGGGACGGCCGAACTGTTCATCGTGAGGACTCCAGGTGCGAGGTGCAAAGTGCGAGCTGCGAGGTGCGAGGCATCTGACCCGCCTCCCCGCTTGCTCCCATGGCCGCATCAGAAAAGACCTTGCTGAAGCCGAAGATCGCGAGGCGGAAGCAACTTCGCACTTCGCACCTCGCACCTCGCACCTGGCACCTGCTCTCATCGCTCATTCCTTCACCGCCATGCACTCGAGCTTCAAGTCGGTGAATTCCGGGGGCAGGAAGATGCCCAGGGTCCGGGTATCGGCGACCCCGTCCCAGTGTTCGCCTTCCCGGCTGAGTTCGAAATAGGAACAACCCGGCTGGGCCGGGATCTCCCCGGGAGGAACCGACAGGTAGGACATGGTCAGGCCGCGCATGGCCTGGGCGATCAGGCCGGGCAGCCGGCCGCCGGAGGCGACCTTGGCCTTGATCGGCAGCTCCTTCATCACCCGTTCGGCCGGGAGACCGCATTGGACCGAGAAGTAGATGCGGTGACCGTCGAGCACCGCTTCTGGTACCCGCCCGGAATGGATGCGTTCGCTGGTGCGCGACAACGGCACCGGCACGTAGCGCATGGTGATGCTGGTCTCGAGCAGGGAGCGCAGACGTTCATCCAGCGCGGCGAAGCAGGCCGCCAGCTGGTGGTGGTCGTAGGTCGGCAGTTCACGTGGATAGCCATCGGCCGAGAAGGTCGCCAACTGGCCGGCCAGGCGCGCCAGTTCGGTGAAGAGGGTTTCAGGATGGGTCCGCCCGGCAGCCAGGTGGGCGAGCACCGGCAAGGCACCGTTGAGCGTATGCAGCATCATGAAATTGGCCGATTCGCTGACCGAGAATTCGACTTTGCCCTGGGTCCGCTGACGGCGGTTGTGGGCGAGCTCCTGGGCGCGCGAGGAGACGATCTCCAGTGTGCGCTTGAGCAGGCGCGACAGCACCGGCGAGGCATTGACCGTCAGGCACGGCGGCACCAGCTGGTCGGAGAACAGCAGCGCGCCGTTGGCGCCGCGTTCGATCAGGCCGATGGGCAAGGCGCTCAGTCCGTCGAGCGGTTCGTCGCCGGTGACCAGCACGAGGTGCCGGGCGGCGACCTGGATCTGCTGGCGTTCGCCTTCGCCGCTGTCGTCGGTGGTCGACAGTTCCTGACCGCGATAGCGCACCAGGCGGCCATCGCGGCGGCCGTGTTCGCTGCTGTTGATCTCTCCGGGACGTTCGAGCGCGGCGGCGAGATAGACCACCAGCCGCTCCTGGTTCGCTGCCAGGCTGATGGGGCGCGCAGCCGGAGCGCTGTCGCCGGTGGGGATGTCGAATGGCAGCCCGTCAGGCAGGATCCCGGCGGCATCGAGCAGCTTGATCTGCTGGTTGGCCAAGGCTTCGCCGTCGATGCTCAGACGTGAAAAACCTGACGGATGCCGTTGCACCAGCGCCAGCAGAGCCGACAGGCGGGCATCGAGGTGACGATCCGCCTGTTGGAAATGTTGGGGCAGCAGCAGCATCCCTTCGTGCCATAGCACGCGCTGGATGCGGCTCATCACTTGCCTCTTTTGACGGGTTTGGAATCGCTGGCGGCAGCGGGCTTCTTCTCATCCGTTTTGTCGCTGGGCTGATCGCTCGGCTTCTCGCTGGCCTTGTCGCTGGTCTTGTCGTTCTTGAGCGAGATGCCGTAGCCGCTGAATTCGATTACCGGCTTCTCCGCGTCATTGACCGGCAGCACCAGGGTGCGGGCATCGCGCGCATCGGTCTTGGCGTAGAGCGCCATGATGCCGATGAAACGGGTCCCGACCTCCAGCTCGCCGAGCGCCACCCGTTTGGGCTGATCGGTGGGATTGCCGGGCACCACGCTCTCGGTCTTGGGCGGCGCCAAGCGGTCTTGCCCCAGGACCTTCTCGTCCTCGGTCCAGAGCTTCTCGAAGGTGGCGCGGCGGAAGGACGCATCGTCCTTCAACTGGTAGATGCGTACGTCCACCGGCGTCGACTCGCCGGTGTCGTTGAGGTTCAGCGGCGCCAGGCCGCGCAGCTGCAACGTCGCAGTCCGGGAACAGCCGGCGCACACCGCCAGGAGCAGGAAGAAGGTGACGGATAGACGCAATGGACGGGCGATGACCACGAAAAACCTCGAACTTTGGCGGTGGAGCTCGGTAAAAGCGTCGGCAGTACAGCGGGACAGGCGGGGGGTTCAAGGCTTTTTGAGCGGCTCGGCGTAAGCACCCGCGAACGCCCTCGGGAACTCCCGCTCTTCCAACCGACACCTCAGGGAGGTCCACGTCACCAATCAGAGGGGAAAGGCGGTTTAACCTGCAGAGGGCGCAGAGGGCGCAGAGGGCGCAGAGGGCGCAGAGCCGGGTATTCTCGACTCTGCACCCTCTGCGGCCTCTGCGGTTGGACCATCTCGGCTGGGTCCTTCCCCACAGGTCCACAACCGGTTCCGCTCGTCTTGACCATGCGGGATGGCGGCCTATCACCACACCACTCTCCATTTATCGGGAAGGTCCCACCCCATGGTTGATGCGACGAAACGGGTGTACCAGATGCACAGCGACGCCGTCGCTGCCGGGACCCTGGTGGTCGCCGCCTTCGAGGGGCACGAGCAGATCTCCAGCCCGTTCCATTTCGACCTCGACCTGGTGTCGTCGAAGGCCGACCTGAGTGGCGAAGACATCCTTGCCGCCGACGCCTGGCTGGGCATCCAGCGCCCGACCATGCTCGCCGGATCGGGTAAGGCGGGCTATGAGATGCTGCGCATCCATGGCGTGTTGACGGGCTTCGAACAACACGGGAAGGGGGAGGAGGGGGTGCATTACCGCGCTGTCCTGATGCCGCGCCTGTGGCGGCTGTCGCTCACCCGGCAGAGCCGGATCTTCCAGGACGTCTCGTGCGTCGACATCGTCAAGGAGGTGCTCGAGCAGCACGGCTTCGAGCCCGAGGATGCCGACTGGAGTGGCGTCAGCGTGGGCTCCTACCCTGTACGCGAATATGTCGTCCAGTACCACGAGGATGATCTCGCCTTCATCAGCCGCCTGCTGGAGCACGACGGCATCTTCTACTATTTCGCGCATCACGACAAACGGTCGACCCTGATGTTCGGCGACAAGGTCGAGGCCTGCCGCAAGCTCGAAGGCAACTCGACCTTCACCTACCGCACCCATGTCGGTGGCGCTGGCGAGCGGGGAGTCGAGGAATCGGTCTTCGAGATCGTCCAGCGCCTGCAGCCGGTGACCGGCAAGGTCGCGGTGGCGGATTACAATTATCGCAGCCCCGGCACTCCCTTGTCATCTGGCGCCGAGGTGGGTTCCTCCGCCGCCTTCGGCACGCAGTACGAATATGGCGACCACTTCAAGGACGCCGACCAGGGCAAGGAGCTGGCGCGCGTGCGTACGGAGGAGATCACCTGCCGCCTGCGCCGCTTCACCGGCACCAGCGATGCCCGAGGTTTCCACGTCGGCTGGGTGTTCACCCTGGAGAACCATTACCGCCCCGACTTCAATGCCGACCACCTCATCGTCGAGGTCAAACACCTCGCCTCGCAGGGCTTCGCCACCTCGGTGGATGATCCCCTCCCGACCGCGACCTACAGCAATTCCTTCGCCACCATCCCGGCTGCGGTGGTGTTCCGGCCCCTGCGCCGGACCTCCAAACCGGTGGCCGGCATGATCACCGCGCGGATCGATGCCGCCGGGAATGGCAAATATGCCGAGCTCGATGATCAGGGTCGTTACAAGGTGAAGTTCCCCTTCGACCGCAGCGATCGCAAGGACGGCAAGGCCTCGCGCTACGTGCGCATGGCCCAGCCCTATGGCGGCGACGGCATGGGCATGCACTTCCCGTTGCACAAGGGCACCGAGGTCCTGATCACCCACCTCAACGGCGATCCTGATCGCCCGCTGATCACCGCGGCGGTGCCGAATCCGTCCACCGGCAGCATGGTCACGGGCAAGAACCAGACCCAGAGCGTCATCCGCACCGGCGGCAAGAACGCCATGGTGCTGGAAGACACCGAGGGCGCCGAGCAGTTCAACATCAACGCCACCCGCGATCACCTCTTCGAGATCGGCAATGACCGCCAGGTGAAGGTGGTCAACAACGCCAAGGAATCGGTCGGCGTCGACAACAGCGTCAGCATCGGCGCCAATGATGAGCAGAAGGTCGGCAAGGACCGCTCGGTCGCCATCGGCGCCAACAGCACGTCGACGGTCAAGCTCAACCACAATTTCCTAGTCGGACTCAACAGCACCGAAACCATCGGTGCGGCCAAGGAGCTGAGCATCGGCGGCGCCTACCAGGTGACGGTCGGCGGACTGATGAACGAGACCGTCGGCGGAGCGAAGACCGAGCAGGTCGGCGGCTACAAACACGAGACCGTCAAGGGCGAGCGCAAGCTCGACGTCGGCAAGACCTTCACCGTCACGGTCAAGGATTCACATCAGGAAGAGGCCAAGGACAAGCGCCACATCAAGGCCAAGGCCATCCTGGTGGAAGCGGCCGAGGAGATCGTCCTGTCGTGCGGCAAGGCCTCGATCACGCTCAAGAAGGACGGCACCATCCAGCTCGACGGCAAGGACATCATGTTCCAGGCCAGCGGCAAGATCGCCGGCAAGGCCTCGGGTGAGATCAAGCTCAAGGGCAGCAAGATCGGCGAGAACTGAGATCCGGGCCTGCCAGGTGCTGCAACTCCACAACCACACCTCCCATCAGACCGCGCTGGCGGTGATCCCCGACCGCGAGGGTGCGGATACCGCGGTGATCATGCTCAAGGCCTCGTTCCCATTGCGACCCGGCAAGCAGGTCGCAGCGGAGCCGATCCATCTGGAAGATGTGTTCGCGGGCGCGCCGGGCCGTTCGCATCTCATCGCGCATGCCGACCTCGCGTTGGAGAAACCCGGTACCGACGTGGTGCTGGTCGGCAGCGCCCGCAGCCGCGACGAGGAACCGGTCAGCGAGCTGATGGTCTACCTGCAGGTCGGATCGGTCGACAAGGCGATCCGGGTGGTGGGTGACCGCACCTGGGTCGGCGGACTGTTCGGGCCGCACCTGAGCGAACCGGAGCTGTTCACCAGCATGCCGCTGACCTGGGACCGCGCCTTCGGCGGCATGGACCACGAGGATCACGAAGGTGCTCCCGAGCAGTTCCATCCCGACAATCCCGCCGGCCGTGGCTTCCGCCTCAAGCGCAGCGCCACGCCGGTTGAAGGGTCGCTGGCGCCCAACCTGGAACCGCACGACCAGCCGCTGCGCTCGGCGAAGAAGCCCATCCCGGCGGTGAACTTCGCCGCCATCGCTCCGGGATGGGGCCCGCGCTTGCGCTGGGCGGGCACCTACGACGAACGTTGGCAGCAGGAACGGGCGCCGTTCCTGCCCGATGATTTCGATCCGCGTTTCCTCCAGGTCGCACCGCCCGATCAGATCGTCGCCGAGGGCTTGAACGGTGGCGAGATCATCGACCTGCACGGTCTGCATCCCGATGGCCCATTCCAGGTCACGCTGCCGAGCGGACTGCCTGAGATCATCTGCGATCTCGCCGGAGCCCGGCTGACGCCCCGCGTGCGGCTCGACACCGTGGTGATCGATACTGATCGCGGGCTGCTGTCGCTCCTCTGGCGCGCCTGCCAACGCTGCGACAAGCAGGCGCTGCGCCTGCGCTCCATCACCATCCACGGCCCGAATTGCCGCCATGGATGAGCTGGTGATCGTCGGCGTCGGCCTGACCACACCTTTCGGCGTCGGGGTGGTTCCCAGCGCCGCCGCGGCGCGCGCCGGCTTGGCGGCATTCGCCGAGAGCGACTTCACCGGCCACGGCGCCACGCAACTGGTGATGGCCCTAGTGCCGGAAGCACTGCTGCCGCCGACGGTCGCGGCGCTCGACAACGTGCGCGCCTCGGCCCGCGAGCTGCGGCTGGCGCGCCTGGCGGCCCTCGCCCTGGCTGAGGCCGTCCTGCCGCTGGGCAAAGGCGATGATCTCCCGGTCCTGCTCGCGTTGCCGGAACAGGATGAGGCCCGGCCGTTCGACCGCGCGCTGATGGTCAAGGCCATCGCCCTGCAGGCCGGCCGGGCTGATGCGGGCGCCGGCATCGAGGCCGGATGGAGCGGCCGCGCGGGTGGACTGATGGCCCTCGCGCAGGCGGAGGCGCGACTGGATGCCGGCGCGCGTTTCCTGCTCGTGGTAGGCGTCGACACCTACGCCGCGCCGGCGATCCTCGCGCGGCTGGTGCGCGCTGGGCGCATCAAGACCGATCGCGATCTCGACGGCTTCATTCCCGGCGAGGGTGCCGCCGCGCTGCTGGTCACTCGCCGGGCGCACGCGCAGGAACGTGGACTCAGGATCCTCGCCGTCATCGCCGGCTCCGGCAGTGCGCACGAACCCGGCTTCATCGCCTCATCCGAACCCAATCGCGGCCAGGGCCTGACCCAGGCGATCGCTGCCGCCACCGCCGGGCTGTCGGCTGAACCGCGCGTGGCTGAGGTGCACACCGCGTTCACCGGCGAATCCTACTGGGCAAAGGAATGGGGCGCCGCCGCCATCCGGCACCAGGCGCGCCTGGCCCCGGACCATGGCATGCACCATCCGGCGGACGGTTACGGCGACCTCGGCGCCGCCAGCGGCGTGGCCCTGGTGGTCCTGGCCACGCAGGGATTGAGCGCGGGTTACGGGCGTTCGCCGGCACTGCTGTTCGCTTCGTCGGACGGCCCCGACCGCGCGGCGGTTGTCCTCACCACCGCTTCCTCGTAATACCCAGGCACGGACGCACCATGGCCCAGAGCACCTTCGTCAATGCGCGCGGCATCGCTCACCAAGGCAGCGGGGGCAAGAGCCCGGTGTTCCCGGACGTGTGCAAGACACCGGCCGGGCCATCGATCGTGCCCATCCCCTATCCCAACATCGGCAAGGCTTCCGACGCCAGCGGCGGGCCGGACAGCGTGCTGATCGACGGCAAGATGCCGATGGTGAAGGGGGCGAAGTATTCAACCTCGACCGGCGATGAGGCCGGCACCGTCGGCGGCATCATCTCGGGCAAGACCAAGGGCGCCTGCGAATTCATGCTGTATTCCTTCGACGTGAAGTTCGAGGGCAAGCATGTCTGCCGCCTCGGCGACAGCCTGTTCCACAACGACAAGAACGCGATGGGCTGAAGGAGCAGGATATGGAACTCGGCGAAGCAGCAGCGGTGAACCTCCTGGATGATTTCAATCACCAGGAAGACTCCTGCACGTTCTGCAAACAGGAGAAACCGCCTAAGGACGCGGAGAATATCCTCGATGATCAACACGAAGAGGATGACGACCTGGATGGACTGGGCAGCGACGACGATGGCATCCGCTTCAAGAATGATTCGGCAAAGCTCGGCAAGGCTCTCGAGGATGCCAAGGACGCCCAGCCGGTTTTCTGGGTCGAAGTGCCTCTGCTGTCGGGCACGGGGCATACGGAGCCGTTGAAGGTCACCACGGCGGCCCATCACCTGATCCCAGGGAATGCCGCGCTGTCACCCAGCACGCTCTTCAAATCGAACAAATACCTTCGCGTCGACAAGATGGCGGCCGGCAATATCGGCTACAACGTCAACAAGGCGGAAAATGGGGTCTGGCTACCGGGCAATTATGCGCAGCGTCCATGGGGGACCGACGGGAAGAAATTCGAGATCGACAAGGAAGCGTCTGCGCAAGCGTATGCTGCAGCTGCGTCGAGACAGGGTGGACATTTCCACGACGCGCACGAGGACTATAGCCGATTCGTCAAAGGCGTCCTCGACAAGCTGAAGGAAGAGCTCGACCAGGGCGCTTTCCGCTGTCCGCAGGCGCCCAAGGATGACAAGGAACAACAGCAGATGGGTGCATTGCGCAGTCTGGTCAATCGCATGAATGCGATTTCGGCTCGCATGCGAGGGATGTTGACCAAGCAGAATCTGGCGGGAATGAAAACACACTGGCGTCGCAACATCTTCACCTCCTCGCGCATGGTGAAGATGATGAAAGACGCTCCGGAGGCGAAGGCATCATGAACCAGGCTGCAAACAATCCGTATTGGGTGTTGGAGGGGTGCAATCCCGAGCTGCCCAAGCGGTGGCTGAAAGACACCCCTTACATCGAGGGCATATCCTGGTGGAACGGCACGCCAGTGGATCGGGCCCTGCTGCCCGAGCATCTGGTGTTCAAGCTCAAGAAGCTCAATCCGCATTCGAGCGACCATGGCCCTTTGCTGCCGCCTTTCTTCAATGAGAACCCGCCGTTGTTCCTCGACCGCATGATCAAAGTGATGATCGACGAGGGCGCGGCCAACATCGAGGCGTTTCCGGCCCAGTTGCACGATCCCGACAACGGTGACGTGCATACCTGCTATCGGGCGGTGAACCTGCTCGGCCTGATCCACGCCGCCGATTTGAAGAAATCACAGTTCGTCGTCAATGAAGGTGGACCAAGAACCAGCGTCGACTTTGATCGCCTCGCGATCGATCCGGCGAAGGCACGCGGCGAACTGATCTTCCGTTTGGCGGAATCGGTCAACGTGATCCTGGTCCACGATCGCTTGAAGCGACGCCTGGAAAAAGAGGGCTTCGACTCGCTGTGGTTCCTGCCCCCGGGCGAAGTGGCGACCTGACCTTCGCCTGGAGGCGGAAGACGTGATTGTATCCTCACCGTCACCTCATCTGCTCCGCGCCGGGAGAAGCCCATGACCACTCGCGATCTCATCTCCGCCGCCGGGCTGGTCACCGAACGCGTCGTACGCGCGCTCCCGCCCAGCGGCGAGATCATCGTCGACCTCGATGGCGACTTCCGTTGCGATCTGCTGCACGCCGGCCGCGAAGCGCCGCTGCTGGCGGTTGGCGATGTGGTATTGGTGTGGGTCGCGCCTTCGGGCCATCGCGGCGTCGTCCTGGGCCGCGTCGGACCGACCGCGCATCCCACCCAGACGCCGGAACCTGGCACTCCCGCCGAGGTGGTGATCGCGGCGACCAAGCGCCTGGTGCTGCGCTGTGGTGACGGTGAGATCGTCCTGCGCGGCGACGGCAAGGTGCTGATCCGCGGCCAGGACCTGGTCTCGAAAGCGATCGGCACCAACCGCATCAAGGGCGGCCAGGTGGTGGTGAATTGATGAGCGTCTGGACTGCACAGGCGCGTCCTGGGCTCGCCGAGGGTGCGCTCGACGATCTCGGTCCGCTCCTGCGACGTCGTCACATGGCGCGCGATTCGCACAGCGTGACCATGGCTGGTCTGGCGGAGATCGATGAACGGATCACGGCGCTGAGTGCGGCGGTGGTCGCCTGCGGCGTGACCGCCGAGACCCTGAAGCAGACGCTGGAATCCGGCGACCCCGAACTGGCGCTCGCCATCGTCGCGGTCGCTCCCGATCTGCCGCTCCCCGGGCCGTGGTGGCAGCAGGCCT
>JANPIY010000058.1:0-2446 GCA_031425255.1 Planctomycetota bacterium | reverse complement strand
GTAGAGCACGCCGGCGGCGATGGGGATGCCGATCACGTTGTAGATGAAGGCCCAGAAGAGGTTCTGGCGGATGGTCCGCATGGTGGCCCGTGAAAGGGCGATGGCCTTAGGAAGAGCCGTGAGGTCGCCGCTGAGGATGGTGATGTCGGCGGCTTCGATTGCAACGTCGGTGCCGGTTCCCATCGCCAGGCCCACGTCGGCCTGCGCGAGGGCGGGGGCGTCGTTGATGCCGTCGCCGACCATCGCGACGGTGAGCCCCTGAGACTGGAGCTTGCGGACATGCTCGGCCTTGTGCTGGGGCAGGACCTCGGAGAAGACGAGCTCGGGCGGGATGCCGACCTGCGCGGCGATCGCGGCGGCAGTACGGGCGTTGTCGCCGGTGATCATCGCGACCCGCACGCCCATGGCCTGAAGGCGTGAGATGGCCTGCTTGCTGCTGGGCTTGATGGTGTCGGCGACGGCAACAAGTCCGGCGACACGGCCGTCAATGGCGACGTACATCGGGGTCTTCCCGCTGGCGGCGAGTTCCGCCGCCCAAGGTTCCAGGGCGGAGGTGTCGATGCCACGTTCCGCGAGAAGCTGGCGCTTGCCCGCCAAGATCGCCCGCCCATCGACCTGAGCGTCGATGCCGTGGCCGACCACGGCCGTGAACGACTGGGGCTCCGCGAGCGTGAGGCCGCGTGTTGTGGCACCCTCGACGATCGCGGCCGCGAGGGGGTGTTCGCTGTGTCGCTCCGCGGAGGCCGTGAGTCGTAGGAACTCGGCTTCGTCAACTCCGGGAACGGTTCGTACGTCTGTGAGAGCCGGCTTGCCCCGAGTAATGGTGCCGGTCTTGTCGAGGATGATGGCGCCGAGCTTGTGGGCGGTTTCCAGTGCCTCGCCGCCTTTGATGAGGATGCCGTGTTCGGCGCCGCGGCCGGTGCCCACCATGATGGCGGTGGGTGTGGCCAGGCCCAGGGCGCAGGGGCAGGCGATGATGAGTACGGAAACCGACGTGACCAAGGCCATGATGAGGCGAGATTCGGCAGGGGAGACGAAGTACCAGATCAGAGCGGTCAGAATCGCTATGCCGACGACCGTGGGGGTGAAGAAGCCGCTGATTCGGTCGGCGAGGCGGGAGATCGGGGCCTTGCTGCCTTGGGCCTCCTGCACGAGCCGGACAATCTGATGGAGGGCGGTGTCCTCGCCCACCTTTGTGGCACGGACCTGGAGTGCTCCGGTGCCGTTGACCGTGGCCCCGAAGACCGGCGTTCCTGCCTTCTTCTCGACCGGGATGCTCTCACCGGTCAGCATCGACTCATCGACGGTGCTGACACCCTTTTCGACTGCGCCGTCCACTGGGATCTTCTCCCCGGGACGCACCAGCAGGAGGTCCCCCACGACAACCTGCTCGATGGGCATGTCGACCTCGGACCCGTCGCGGATGACACGGGCAGTCCTCGCCTGGAGACCCAGGAGGCGCTGGATCGCGGCCCCAGTACGGCCGGTCGCGCGGGCCTCCATGAGCTTTCCGACCAAGATGAGGACGATGATGGCCGCGGCGGCCTCGTAGTAGACCGGCACCATGGTGTGCCCAGAGTGGGAATCGTGATCGGCCGCGGATTGTGCGGCAGCGAAGAACCCAGGCCAGATGGTGGCGGCTAGTGAGTACAGATATGCCGCCCCCGTGCCCATCGCGACGAGGGTGTCCATGTTGGCGCGGAAGTGCTTGAGCCCCTTCCAGGCGCTGCGGAAGAACTGCCAGCCGCACCAGAAGAGGACGGGTGTGGTGAGCGCGAGCTGGAGCCAGTTGATCCAGGGCTGGTTGAGCGCGTCGATGCGGCCGTGGGACATTGCGATGACCAGCACCGGGACCGAGAGGACGCCGCCGACGATCACCTTCCGCAGCAGGGCGCGCTGCTCGTCGGCGTTGACGTGCATGTGGGCAGTGTGATCCTCGGCCGCGCCGTCCGTGCTTGCGTGCGAGCCGTGTCCCGAGTGATCGTGCGGATGGGCGGCGCGAGCGGCCGCCGGCAGCTTGGCGTCGTACCCGACGTCGCGCACGACCTCGACCAGCCGCTCCGGGCCGGTGGCCGCAGGGTCGTACTTCACCGTCGCCCTCTTGGTCGCGAAGTTCACGCTGGCGGAGGCCACGCCGGGCGCCTTGCCCAGGGCCCGTTCGATCGTGTTCGCGCAGGAGGCGCAGGTCATGCCGCTCAACGGCAGGTCCAGCCGCTGCTCGACAGTGGGACCCGGGTGCTCGTGTTGAGCGTGCGAGGGCGCACCGGGACCGCTCCCGCTCTTCGCGGCATGATGTTCGTGGTTGTGGTTCATGGGATTACCTTGCGACCTTCGACATGAGGTCGGTCAGCTCGTCGATCATCTCGGCCTGCGCCGCAACTCCGCCCGAAGTGAACGCGGCCGCGGCGCAGTGCTTCATGTGGTTCTTGAGGAGGTTCTTTGCGAC